>WFQC01000159.1 GCA_015487235.1 Alteromonadaceae bacterium | reverse complement strand
TCTGCTCTTTGCTATTAAGCCAAGTAAAATTAGTCCATAGTGTTAAATTTTCAAATTGCTGCGTTGAAGCTCGATATTGAATGCGAATATCACCTCCGTCTGTTTTTCCTTCACCAATATTAATAGCGCCAATTTCCGTAGTATTAAATAAATTTGAGCTGTTAATACGGTATAAATTAGCCGAGAGTAAAACTTGGTCAAATTTATAGTTAGCATTAAATTCCCAAGTATTAGAGTTTCTCGGTTTTAAGTTAGGATCACTGCCTGAACCCTGCCAACCACCATATAATAATCTTGGTGAGGGTTCTTGATAGGCTTCACCATAAAAGAGCTTTAAGGTAATATTATCAAATAAACCTACCCACCCTGTTCTGATGGTTGTTTTAGTACCAAACACTGAGTGTTTATCAACTCTTAAACCAAAATGTAATTTATGTTTAATGGTTTCATTATGACTATAAAGGTCATAACGATTTAATAAGTATAGACTTTTTTGGTGGGTATTTTTTCTGTTATCAGGAAAAGAGTCTTTTACAGGAGGGCTTGGAAAAGGATAATTGTCTGTAATTTGCTCTGGCGGTAAAGACGGGCCAAAATTAATGTTATAGGCTTTTTGTAAATTTTTAAATTCAAATTCACTACCCATAAGCAAATCCCAGTTGGGTTGAATTTGCCAACTCAGTTCAGCTGAAACATACTTGCTATAGTTTTTAGACTCCCAATAAGAAAAGTCTACAAGGCGCACTAATTCATTGGCAGGTGTTTTGGTTAAATAACTTTCGATAAAATAAGAGTCACTATCAACATTACTTGCTCGATAACGCATGAGAGTTTTCAATAAAAGTACATCACTTAATTCGGTTTGTTGTTTGTAATGAAGAGAATATTCTGACTCTTTCCACCGTGCATTCGGTTGCGCATGATCAAAGGTATATACCAAACCGTTTCCCGTATTTAGTTGGTAGTATTGTAATGATAGCTCACTGTTTTCATTGGCAATGCTAGTATTAATACCCACATTAAAGTGTTTAGAGGCTGGCTCACTATACCTATTAGCAAAAGCCCCCCAAATATCGCGATTAAAGAGTAGCTCGGTATTTGTCCAACGGTAGCTGTCAGTGTTAGAAAAATCAACATTACCTTGATCATAGCGTCCAGAAAAATTAAAGCGATAGTCTTGCCACTGGGTTTGGTAAGCCATATCAATGACACGCTTGTCATTATCACCATACTGAATAAATCCCCTCGTTTCATTACGTTCTTTTACGGTAATAATATTAACAACCCCAACAACGGCATCATTACCATAGGCTACTGATGCTGCACCGTGCACAACTTCAATATATTTAATATTACTTAAGGGGAAAGTTGCCAGAATTTCACTTTCATTATAATAAAGATGATTAAATTCAACACCATCAATTAGAATAAGGTATGAGCTGCCAATCGTATAGCGTTGCCCCCGCCAAATAGTATTAAAATAATTATCACCAAAACCTCGACTTACTTGTACACCGGCAATATCATCAAAAATATAACTTAAATCTTTATAACCACGTCGTTGGATATCATCTTGAGTAATAATTTCAATTAAGGCAGGGCTTTCATCAAGCGTTTCTTCTTCACGAGAAGCGGTGATCACTTTAGTATTAAGCAAGTCTTTTAAAGACAAATCAAATACCGATGGCGCATCTTCTGCACGTACAAAAGCAGGTATTAATAAAATACCAATAAATGCTAAGTAAACAACACGCTTAATAGTCACTATTTCTCCACAAATTAGAGAGTACAACTTTACCTAGTTAAAAGCATGGACTAGCTTTATGCTAAAAGAAAGTTTATTTTTATTATTTGCTGTAAGTTTATGATATTTTATTACTTTTTCCAAATAGAATTTTGTCATTGATCTCATCAACCTGATTGACACCTGTTAATGCCATTGCCGTTTGCATTTCATTATGTAGTATTTGTAAAACATGGCTAACACCTTGCTCACCTTTCGCCGCTAACGCATACGCCCATGCTCGACCAATCATGCAAGCATCAGCGCCTAAAGCAATTGCTTTTACAATATCTAAGCCACTACGAATACCACCATCAAGAATAATACTGCATTGTTTATTAATCACTTGGGCGATTTCAGGCAGAACCGCTAATGTAGCGGGCACGCCATCAAGCTGCCGACCTCCATGATTAGACACGACAATGGCATCAGCACCCAACGCGACGGCTTGTTGCGCATCTTCACTGTCCATGATCCCTTTAATAATGAGCTTACCTTGCCAATGATCTCGTAGCCACTTTAGATCTTGCCATGTCATACTGGCATCAAATTGACTATCAACCCAGCTTTTAAAATCATCAAGTGAATTAGCTCCCGCCACGGCCTCAGTTAAATTACCAAAAACAAGCGGTTTACCTTTTATCGCAACATTCCATAACCAATAGGGATGACTGGCAATATCGATTGCTCTTTTAATTGAACCAATCACTGATTTGTTCATACTTAATCCATTACGAATATCGCGATAACGTTCTCCGAGTACAGGTAAGTCAACGGTTAATACCAGCGTATTGCAACCCGCTTTTTTTGCACGATTAAGTAGTTTTATCGCATAGCTACGATCTTTAATGACGTAAAGTTGAAACCAAAAATTTTGCTGTGTTTTTGCTAATTCTTCAATCGAACAAATACTGACCGTTGAAAGACAAAAAGGAATATTATAATGATGTGCAGCGGCCAATGCTTGCACTTCTCCACGCTTAGCATAACAACCTGCAAGACCAACAGGCGCCAAAATAACAGGCATTGCCAACGATTGGCCTAATAATTGAGTACGGGTATTTACCTGACTCACGTCACGCAATATACGTTGTTTCAAAGCAACCTTGTCATAAGCATGTAAGTTTTGCTGCAAGGTAATTTCTTGATACGAGCCACCATCAATATAATCAAAGAGTTGACGAGGCAAACGTTGTGCGGCTAATTGTCGATAATCACTAATACTTGCTGGCGCAATATTTAAGCTATTTGGGGCTGTTATCGACATAGG
>WFQC01000158.1 GCA_015487235.1 Alteromonadaceae bacterium | reverse complement strand
TAAATACAGGCCATGGGCGTATAGAAACCAGAATTTGTGAACAACTGCTGATTGACAAAAAGTGGTTAGATAAAGCGTATCAGTGGTCAGGTTTTAACAGTATTATTAAAGTAACGGCGCAAGTTCATGATAAATCGACAGGAAAAGATACTGAAGAAACTCGATGGTATATCAGCTCCTTAAACTTAGATGCGGAGCAAGCACTCAATGCTGTTCGCAGTCATTGGCAAGTTGAAAGCATGCATTGGATGTTAGATATGACGTTTAGAGAAGATGAATCAAGGATACGCAAGCAGCAGGGGCCGCTTGTATTTAACGTGATGAGAAAAATAGCCATGGCTTTATTTAAACAAGATACAACCAAGTCAGCTAGCATGGCACGAAAAAAGAAAATGGCAGGGCTAGATGATGATTATCGTTCAACCCTGTTAGAATCTGGGATTAAAATGCGCTAGCCTTGGGTTATTTTAGGCAATTTATTTTATTCTTGAGGCTTTAACTATAAAGGTTCAGAATAACACTCTTAATATACAATGATAACGTGTTGTAAAACAATTCTATGAGCCATCATTATTACTTATATGTTAGATCTTAAATCAGCTTGCTATGTACAGGTTGCAGTGCCCGTTCCTATGCGTCAGCTCTTTACTTATCAGGTACCTGCAGCACTACAATCACCACCCTTAAAAATAGGTGAACGTGTTATTGTACCTTTTGCTGGGCGTAACCTAGTCGCTGTGGTTATGCATATTAGTGATCAATGTGATATTGCTGAGCATAAGCTAAAAGCGATCACCACACGTCAAAGCGACGAGTATTTTTTTTCATCACAAGAGCTGACTTTTTTACAACAATGTGCGGCATACTATCATCACCCTATTGGTGAAGTTTTTCATCAAGCCTTACCTAAATTACTACGTCAGAGTAAAACGATAGATATTGAAAGCACAGAACTCTATCATGTTAATAAAAGCAGTGCTCGTTGTGATGTACCTTTATTGCAAGCCTTGCAAAAAAAGGCGCCTAAACAGTTTGCTTTATATCAATTAATCGCTCAGCATCAAGGTATTACATGGGCTGAAATACGTAGTTTAGGTTATAGTAAAGCTCAGCTTAATGGCTTATATAACAAAACACTGATCATCACCAAAAAAGCAGAAGATAAAAGCTTTACGTGGAGTAGTTGTCAGCTAAATACACAAGACAAACTTTCTTTATCGGTAGAGCAAGCGCTTGTTGTTAGTAGTGTTTTACAAAGCCAAACCCAGTTTCATTGTCATTTACTTGAAGGGATCACCGGTAGTGGCAAAACAGAAGTTTACTTACAAATAATAGAGGCGGTATTAGCACAAAATAAGCAAGTATTAGTTATTGTGCCTGAAATAGGGCTAACGCCACAAACTTTAAACCGTTTTGAGCAACGCTTTAATTTACCTATTTACTTACATCACTCTGGTTTGAATGATGGTGAGCGATTACAAACGTGGTTGGCTGCTAAAAAAGGTAGTGCTGCTATTATTATTGGTACTCGTTCAGCCGTATTTTCTCCTTTAGTGAATGCTGGGATCATTATTGTTGATGAAGAACATGATAATTCATTAAAACAACAAGACAGTTTTCGCTATCATGGTCGAGATTTAGCAATTTTAAGAGCAAAACAACTCAATATTCCAATTATTTTAGGTAGTGCTACACCCAGCTTTGAAAGTTTACACAATGCATTGTCTGGTAAATATCATCATCATCGTTTATTAAAACGACCCAGTAAAAGTAAAGAAGCCAAAATTGAACTGGTTAATATGGCAGAGCAAATCAGTGAATATGGTCTATCTGAAACACTTAAATTTGAAATAAAACAAACATTAGCTCGCCAAGAACAGGTTTTAATTTTTTTAAACCGTCGAGGTTTTGCTCCAGCATTAAGTTGCCAAGAATGTCATGAAATTATTGCTTGCCAACGTTGTAATAAAGCCTATACCTTACACCAGCAACAACAACTGCTTATATGCCATCATTGTGGTAGCCAAAAACGTGTTCCTAAACAGTGTTTTCAATGCGGAAGTGTGCGCTTACTTCCTCTAGGTCAAGGAACAGAACAGCTTGAGCAAAAATTAAGTGAATTATTTACTCATTACAGTGCAGTACGGATTGATCGAGACAGCACACGCCGAAAAGGTGCTTTAGCTAAGTTATTGCAAGAAGTTAGCGACAAAAAGCACCAATTATTAATAGGTACACAAATGCTAGCCAAAGGGCATCATTTTCCTGATGTTACTTTAGTCGCCGTACTTGATGTTGATGGCGCATTGTTTAGTTATGATTTTCGTGCTGCTGAGCAAATGGCACAATTGCTGATACAAGTTGCAGGGCGAGCAGGGCGAGCAAGTAAACCGGGCAAAGTATTGGTACAAACACGTTATCCGCAACATCCATTATTGCAAGATTTAATTCATAATGGCTATCATCACTTTGCACAGCAAGCGTTAATAGAAAGAAAACTCGCAAAATTACCACCGTTTAGTTACCAAGTTTTAATTCGTGCAGAAGCAAATTATCCTCATTATCCTGAAGCCTTTTTACGGGCTTTAACACAACAATCTTTAGCGCATTGTGAGTATGCGGGCCCCGTTCCTGCACCAATGGAGAAAAAGGCAGGTAAATATCGTTTTCACCTTATTGTGCAGTCACCTCAACGCAAAGCATTACATTTCGCTATAAAAATATTGTTAGATAATATTAAAAGTAACCCTTTAAATAATAAAGTTCGCTGGTCTATTGATGTTGATCCTGCTGATTTATCTTGGTAATAAAGTCACCATTATGCTTTGAAAGCAAAGCAGAACTTTTATATAAATTTTAACAATAAAAGCACAGCTTATCCTATTTAAGCTTGAACTTAGCTGAAGGGTTATTTATACCAACCTCACAAACTAAGTGATCATTTCTACTTGTTAAAATCACCAACTACCGCGTTATTTACTTTATAATTAGAACAACTAGTTATTAAAATAAAAGCCTTGTATTTGGCAATTTTTCCTGCGTATAAAATAGCTCACTTAATTAATGAAATTGGTATTATTCATTTTAATATGAGTAACGCTGCGCTAAAATGCACAGTCCTTTTTAATTTGGTAGTAATAAAAAAATACTTCTATGGCTCATCAAGATTATGTTTCTCGGGCTCGCCCAAAAAAGAAAAGATCACATAAAACGCAACCGAGTGGCGTCCCCTTTAAAACGAAATTATTTGGTTTTGTAACGTTTGCCGTTGTTGCAGGTTTTGCTTATTTTCTTTGGTCAATAAAAGATAATAAACCTATTGAACCGCCAAAAACAATAACGAAAAAGCAAGCAGTTGTTAAAAAGAAAACATTGCCCGAGCCCCCGAAAGAGAAATGGTCTTACCGTAAAGAGTTAGCACAAAAAGAAGTTGAACAATCAACCTATGAAGTAACCGATAAAGGCCCTTGGAAAATGCAATGTGCTTCTTTTAAAAGTGATGCACAAGCACAGGCATTAAAAGCCAAAATTGCTTTTTTAGGTATTGAATCGCAAGTGGTTAAATCACAAGGAAAAAATGGTACATGGTTTAAGGTTATATTAGGCCCATATCAACGTAAACGTAGTGCAGAAAAAGATAAACATAAACTGAGAAAAAACGATATTCTCACGTGCCAAATATGGTTGTGGCGCTAATTTTATCGCTTGCCCTTGAAAAATGTGTGAACGAACCCACATTATATTCATTTGCAATGCTCGCAGCGTTGTTAGCTTAAAGATAGAGGTTTATTGTGACGACGATCGTATCGGTAAGACGTAATGGTAAAGTAGCCATTGGCGGAGATGGCCAAGTGTCATTAGGGAATACAGTAATGAAAGGAAACGCGCGTAAAGTGCGCCGTTTATATCATGACAAAGTTCTTGCAGGGTTTGCAGGTGGTACCGCAGATGCGTTTACCTTATTTGAACGCTTTGAAGCGAAATTAGAATTGCATCAAGGGCACTTAACCAAAGCTGCCGTTGAGCTAGCCAAAGATTGGCGTAGCGATAGAGCGTTGAGAAAACTTGAAGCCTTACTTGCAGTGGCTGATGAAACAGCTTCGTTGATTATTACGGGTAATGGTGATGTTGTTCAACCTGAAGATGATTTAATTGCCATTGGTAGCGGCGGCAACTTTGCACAAGCGGCGGCTAAAGCGTTACTTGACAATACCGACTTATCAGCACGAGAAATTGTTGAAAAATCACTCACCATCGCAGGTGATATCTGCGTATTTACAAATCATAGCCAAACAATTGATGAATTATAACGCTATGCTTCTTAACTAGATGTAATTGGTAAGGAACTTATCATGTCGAATATGACACCTCGTGAAATTGTCCATGAATTAGATCGCCATATTATTGGCCAAAATGATGCAAAGCGAGCCGTAGCTATTGCACTACGTAATCGCTGGCGCAGAATGCAATTAGATGAAGCATTGCGCGTTGAAGTAACACCTAAAAATATTTTAATGATCGGTCCTACAGGGGTCGGTAAAACAGAAATAGCGCGCCGTTTAGCTAAATTGGCGAATGCGCCTTTTATTAAAGTTGAAGCTACTAAATTTACTGAAGTAGGTTATGTTGGTAAAGAAGTTGAAACTATTATTCGTGACCTTGCTGATATGGCCGTTAAAATGCTTAAAGAGCAAGAAATGTCGCGAGTCAAACACCTTGCTGAAGAAGCCGCTGAAGAACGAATTTTAGATGCGCTATTGCCTCCCCCGCGTGATAACTTTGGTAATGAAGCCACAGCAGATAATAGTGCAACTCGTCAGGTTTTTCGGAAAAAATTACGTGAAGGACAATTAGACGATAAAGAGATTGAACTTGATTTAGCTGCACCGCAAATTGGGGTTGAAATTATGGCTCCTCCGGGTATGGAAGACATGACTTCACAGCTACAAAATATGTTCCAAAGTTTATCAGGCGATAAAAAGAAAAAGCGTAAATTAAAAATTAAAGATGCCTTTAAAGCTTTGCAAGAAGAAGAAGCTGCTAAAATGGTAAATCCTGATGATATCAAACAAAAAGCCATTGAAGCGGTTGAACAAAATGGTATTGTGTTTATTGATGAAATAGACAAAATTTGTAAACGCGGCGATAGCTCTGGCCCTGATGTTTCGCGTGAAGGTGTGCAACGTGATTTACTGCCATTAGTTGAAGGCTCTACCGTGAGTACGAAGCACGGTATGATCAAAACAGATCATATTTTATTTATTGCTTCAGGGGCATTTCAAATGGCCAAACCTTCAGATTTGATCCCTGAATTACAAGGTCGCTTGCCTATTAGGGTTGAGTTAAAAGCACTCACTACAGAAGACTTTGTGCGTATTTTAACCGAGCCTAAAGCGTCTTTAACTGAGCAATATATTGCTTTAATGGCAACTGAAGGCGTTAGTATTAAGTTTAGTGATGATGGTATTCAAGCTATTGCGAATGCGGCGTGGCAAGTGAATGAAAGTACTGAAAATATCGGTGCTCGTCGTTTACACACCATGATGGAACGCATTGTTGAAGATTTATCTTTTGAAGCTAATGATAAATCAGGTGAGACCATTGTTATTGATGCTAGCTATGTCAATAGCAAGCTTTCAGAAGTGGTTAAAGATGAAGATTTAAGTCGCTTTATTTTATAATTATTCATACTTACAGGCTAAGAAGATTACATTTTTACTGTGCTGTAAGATAAACACGCCCTATAACTGATGGCAAGCTTGGTATATTTTATCATGCTTGCCTTATGTAAAACTGAAATTATCTGCGTTGTAAATATTTAGCCAATTCAGATTCAGGTACAGGGCGGCTGATAAAGAAGCCTTGTACAGCATCACAACCAATATTGCGCAGTAACTCTAATTGCTCTCTTGTTTCAACACCTTCAGCTAAAACGCGTTTACCCAAACCATGTGATAATTCGATCATTGATTTAACAATGGTAAGATCTGAATCGTTACTGGCAACTTCGGTAATAAAACTACGATCTATTTTGATTTTATCAATAGGTAATTCTCTTAAGTAAGCTAATGATGAGTAACCGGTACCAAAATCATCAATAGAAACTTTTATCCCCATATTCTGTAAGGTGACAATAGTATTCATGGCTGTTTTTATATCGGTCATCACAATATTTTCGGTTATTTCTAAGTCTAAGCATTTAGGTGGAACATTATACTTAAACAGTAACCCTTGAATATTTGCTACTAAGCGGCTGTCTTGAAACTCTACTGCGGTGATATTTACGGCGATAGTGACGCGGCGTTTATATTGTTCAAACCAGCGTTCTATAATTTGACAAGCTTTTTCTAAGATATAATTGTCAAAAATACTGTTTAGCCCTAGCTTTTCAATATCTTCTAAAAATTCATTTGGAAATAATAAGCCTTTTTCAGGATGACGCCAGCGAACTAAAGCTTCAACGCCCTCTAAACGGTTGGTAATTAAATTAAGTTGCGGCTGAAAATATAATACAAACTCGTCATTTGTAAGGGCAGCTGAAATTTCTTTCTCAACTTTGAGCAGTTGTCGCCCTTGATTTTGCATGCTGTCATCAAATAAAACGCTAGGTATTTGGTGGCTTTCTGCATGGTGTAGCGCTAAATTGGCTTTTTGTAATAATTCCTCAGCAACCGTGGCATGATCAGGATAAAAACAGTAGCCAATACTACAAGAGATGACAATTTCTTTATTAGCAAAAAAGTAAGGCCGAGAAACGAGTTGATGAATATGATCTAAGCTAGCAGCCATTTGTTGCTCAGCTTGTATTTCTATTACAAAAAGAAAAGAATCACCACTTAAACGTCCTACTACTGAAGGCATCAGTATACTGGCTGACAGCCTATCGGCTATTTCACCTAAAATATAATCGCCTGTTTTCAGGCCGTAAGTATCATTAATAAACTTAAAGCGTTTTACATCAATTAAACAAATACCCAGTTGTCTATTTTTAGCACTGGGTTTTTGCATTTCAATTAACAGTTTTTCTAGTGCTTCTTCACGGTTTAAAGCACCTGTTAAAGAGTCATGTTTTCCTAAATACTGTGCTCTTTTTACTGCATGTCTAGCGGTATAACGCTCTGCACCTTGCATCCAAATTAGCATAATAAAGGTCAGCACAGTGTAAGCGCCTGCATCAAAGTAATGCAAAAAGTAGGTTAATTCTCGAAAACTATCATTGTTAATAATTAAAATTGAAGCAAAGGAATAGAGTAAATAACGAAAGCCAACAACTAATGAAAAGCACATCAGGGTGATTAATGAAAAGTGCTTTCTTTTAATGGTATATAAATAAAGTAACAAACCTAAAAAGCTAGCACCAAAAATGAAATTTTGCAGGCTAACTTTAATATAAAATTGGCTGAATAAACTAATACGGTCAGCCGTAAATGCGAAAGCTGTGAGTAAACCCAATGCTACAATAAGTAGCGCAATAACAATATATTTACGTTTAGAATAAAGTGCTTGTGCGGTTGAGTTATGTATTCCTGCTAAGAAAAATAATAAATAAGCGTATTTACCTAGTTGCTCTAAGGTGTACCAAAATACTTGTGATAGAGGAACTTCATTATGACTAAGCAGAGGATCTTGCATCGCCATACTTAAATAGCTAAGGCTCAAAGATACTAAACTGATCATCCAATATTTGACATATTGGCGACTATAGCCTTGGTAAAATATTAATAACCATAAAGATAATAAGGCAAAAACAATCGCTTCTATTGAAAACAAATATTTTTGAGCGAGTAAATAGCCGGTCATGTAATTACCAAAAATTAAGTCTGCAAAATTAGGAGCTATTAGCTCTGTTAGATGACATAAAATTTAAACCCAAAAAATAATCGTCTTTAAGTTCTTGGGAGTCTATTTCATTTAATCTTGTTTTGCTTATTATTACAAGTAGCATGGTTAATTTAGCTGACCTTTGTCACTTCAACTAGCCTGCCTATGTGCAAAATAGTATTATTATTTTTTGAACGTTATATAAACCTGAAAGATCAACAGCCTCTAGTATTAATTAGTATAGCTTAGCGTTATACTAAGTGATGTTGGCTATTAAAACTATTGTTACACCTATTAATATAAATAAGTGATAATCGAGCAAAAATAGTGAGTAAGCATGATTTTTAACGTGAACTAATATTGACAGATTAAGCGGTTATCAGTGTGGATAATTGTCGGTTAGCGTTAAGCTGTTGAGTGCCAATAAATGAACTATTAAATCTTTATATAAGGACAAAACGATGGAATATAATACTTCAGAATTATGTGATCTGTATTCAGATTTAATTGATGTAGTTGAGCCTATTTTCAGCAACTATGGTGGTCGTAGTTCATTTGGCGGCAAAGTAGTTACACTAAAATGCTTTGAATCAAATGGACTTATTAGTGAGCTTGTTGAAAGTGATGGTACAGGTAAAGTCTTGGTTATTGACGGTGGTGGTTCTACTCGTCGAGCACTGATTGATTTTACTATTGCGCAAACGGCAGAAAAAAATGGCTGGGAAGGTATTATTTGTTATGGCAGTGTGCGTGATGTTGATGCCATTGAAGAACTTGAGTTGGGCATTCAAGCATTAGTGTCTATTCCTGTTGGTGCTCAAGATACAGAGGTTGGTGAGAGTGATTTGGCCATTAATTTTGCTGGGGTAACCTTTTTACCTGATGACCACGTTTATGCGGATAACACCGGTATTATTTTATCGCCAGATCCCTTGGATATAGAGTAAAAATTATTCTGTTTCTATCTTTTGCAAATATAAGAGCTGCAATTCGTATGCTTTCAAGTTGAGTTCAACAGCGAATGTTTAGCAGCTCTTAGGATATTGCTGATGCCAAGCACTTAGCCAATGGGGGATCTGTGCGAGTGACAGCCCATTAGAAATAACCTTTCCTTGAATATATTGGCCACCAATTTCAGCAAAATTTTTCGCAATAACTTGGTTATCAACTTCTGTACCAATAACGGGAATATCGATTGTTGTGGCCAGATTGAGTAGCGCGTTGATTATTGCTTTGTCTGTGGCAAATGCTTCATCATCAATAAGCTTTTTACAGCTAATTTTTATTTGACTGACAATAATTTTGCGTAAAAAGCGCAAGGCATCATAACTACCTGAAAAGTTAGCAATAGCAATGTTAATGTCTAACGTACGTAATTGGTCAATCATTTGCTGGGTACGCGTGTGCGCAGCAAAAATAATTTCTTCAGAAAACTCAATGGTTAAATATTTAGGTGAAATATTATAGTGCTGGCTTTGCTGTTCAATAAAGCTAATAAGCTCTGGCTCTAATAGTTGCTTGCTTGAAAAGTCGATAGCGACATAGTGGTAGTATTCTGCCTTGTGTAACGTTTGTAACAAAACAAAGGCTTTATTGATCATTTGTTGTGCTAATTTATAAATATCGCCGCTAAGTTCTGCGGTTTTACTAAATTCTGAAAAGCTTAAGAGATTATTATTGCCTTGGGCTTGTTTGTCGCTGTAACGCCAATAAGCTTCTAATTTAAAGCCTAAAATACTTTTTGTGCTAACAGAAATTTGCGGGTGCACTAACCATTGTAAATCGTCTTCAGTAATTGCTTGTTTAAGTCGTTCCATTTTGGCTAATTGTTGCTCAGTATATAAAAGGCTACTACTGTCAAAATAACAAATTGCTTTTTGCTGTTGCTGACCTACCAACAAGGCGTCTTCTGCATGAGCGATGGCTTCGTTAGGTTTTATAGCAAAGTCGTTAAGTAAACTTACTCCAAAGGCTAGTTCAAAGTTGAGTGAAAAGCTTTTAAAACTCATTGCTGTTGGCACTGTTTTAGCGAATTGCTGGCAAAGATCGTCAATAACAATTTTTTCAGGGTGTGGGTTGTTTTTGAGATTTAAAATAATCAAAAATTTCAAACCTTGTAAACGAGCAATTTTAGTGGGTGGTTGGGTTTGTTCAAAGGTTAATAATTCAGGGTGGGTTAGTGCTTTTTGCTGTAAAGCATAAGCTAATTGTAATAATAAAATATCTGAATTTTGATGGCCTAAAATAGAATTAACCTGCGTAAAGTTAATCGGTTGAAAAACAATAATGGCATAGTTAGGGTCTTTCTCTTGTGTGAGATATTGTTCAAATTGATTTAGCGCATGCTGAATTGTGGGTAAATTTGTTACTGGATCATGAGTATAAGAAAACAATTCATCTTGAGTCATGGTCGATAACTCATCTATCGCCTTTTTATTTATAGCGTGATAGATGGTTTGAATTAATACCCAGCTACCATTAATTATGGTGATCAGATAGGTTAATACCGCAGTTATAACTAAAATATTTAAGCTAACTTGTGTATTTAACCACAAATAAATACTGGCCGCTAAAAAGCAGCCACTTAACCATTGTAAAAATAAACGAGCGATATATTGTGCTGAGGTATTAATCAATTCGATTAAACGAGCTAACGAGATCAGTAAAATCAAACCAGTCGCAACTAACCACAGGTTATAGGCATCGAACTGTGGGAGAAACCATAATGAAATTAAATAGCTAGCGCCTAGTATGATCATCGATACTGGTGCTACTTTATGGTAGCGACTGGCAGGTGTTTTTTTGCTATAAAAAGGCCACAGGTTGATTAAGGTAAAAAGCACAATAGCACTCGAGAGTAATATTAAGTTTTGTAATTGCGTGGCATGCCCTAAGATGTAAAGTAGAAAAAATAAACTTAAGGTTAGTGCTACAGAAAATTGCCAATTTATAGGGGCTTTTTTACTTAAAAGCGCACTGATCAAAATAAGCGGTAAACTTAACCCTAAAATAAAAGCTAAGTTGTAATCGACAAAGGAAAAATTATTGGCAGAGAAAGCAGGAGTAGAAAAAGTACCTAATAAAGACACTATAAGCCATGAATAAATATTCGATACAAATCTATAATAAGAATGGTTCATTTAACGCCTACACATTACTTTTCCTATACCTTAGACTACTCAATAGTGGCTTTTGTGTATAGTAGTTTCTTAGATCACTTGTTTTCCTTTTTTTACCAAAGCCGTTAAGGGGTTTACGCCAAATTGATAACAAAGTTCAGCAGGTTGATTAATATCCCATAAGGCGAGATCAGCATCATAGCCAATTTTTAGTTGTCCGCATCGTTGGCCAAGTCCTAAGGCTTTTGCAGCATGGCATGTTACACCGGCTAAAGCCTCGCTCGGTGTTAATTTAAACAAGGTACAGGCCATATTCAGCATGAGTTGAATCGAATGAAGCGGTGATGAACCTGGGTTAGCATCGGTTGCAATTGCCATAGGAACTTTGTGCTGGCGCAATAAATCAATCGGGGGAAGTTTACTTTCGCGTAAAAAATAGAAAGCGCCAGGTAGTAATACGGCGGTCATACCGGCATTAGCCATAGCTTTTACCCCAGATAAAGATAAGTATTCTAAATGCTCTGAAGACAAGGCTTGATATTGTGCAGCTAACTCCGTTGCCCCTAAATCTGATAATTGTTCGGCATGTACTTTAATGGCCAAGTTATGCTGTTTTGCGGCGTTAAAAACGCGTTCTGTTTGAGCTAAATTAAACCCAATACCCTCACAAAAAACATCAACGGCATCGGCCAGTTGTAATTGAGCGATTTCAGGCAGCATTTCGTTACAAACTAAATCAATATAAGCGTTACTATCATGTTGATACTCAATAGGAAGAGCATGAGCACCTAAAAATGTGCGTTTAATAGTTATAGGAAGTGCCTGCGCTAACTTGGTGGCAACTTTGAGCATTTTAATTTCATTTTTTGTATCAAGCCCATAGCCTGACTTTATCTCAATAGTGGTTACCCCTTGCTGATGTAAGGTGTTTAAGCGTTTAAAGGCAGACTGATAAAGACTGTCTTCACTGGCCTGTCGTGTTGCTTTTACGGTTGAAACTATACCACCGCCTGCACTGGCTATTTCTTCGTAGCTTGCCCCTTGTAAACGTAATTCAAACTCATGCGCGCGGTTACCGCCATAAACAATATGGGTATGACAATCAATAAGCCCGGGTGTTAGCCATTGGTTTTTCCCGTCAACAATGGTCAATAATTTATCATCAAAAGCAGGCAAGTCTTGCATTTTGCCTAACCAAGCAATTTTACCATGACTAATGGCAAGAGCACCTTGTTCTATTGCCCCATAGCTTTTGCTACCATCTGCCATGGTTGCTAGGTTAATATTAAGGTAGAGTGTTTGCCAATGGGTTGTGTTCATAATATGCCTGCTGGTTATCGAGCCGCGTTAGCTGTGTGTGAGTGTTCATACGCCTATTTCATCAAATAGTACGAATATATACCCATGTTACCTCAAGCATCCTGAAACTCGCATCTTGAAGTATCATGGGTATATAAGTGGTATTTTAAACATTTGTCTATAAAAGTGCTATGTAAAATAAGGCGATTAATATGTCAACATCAGATGTTAGCTTAGAAGATAAAACCCGAGAGCATTATTTTCATGGGCAATTATTAACGACAATAAAACGTGTGCTAGCCCAGCAGCATAAATCTTTACAGCAATTAACACTCACAGATTTGGCGCCTGTTGATGAATTTCATGTTGGCGGGCGTCAAGCAAGTATTCACTTTTTGGCCCAGTTAAATTTATTACCCCAGGATAAAGTACTCGATATTGGTTGTGCCCTTGGTGGTTCTGCACGTTTTGTGGCAACAAACTATCAAGCAAAGGTGATCGGTATCGATCTCAGTGATGAGTATATTGCCACTGGTAATGTGTTATCTACATGGCTTAAACTGAGTGAAAAAGTACAATTATTACCAGCAAGTGCACTAGCTTTGCCTTTTGCTGATAACAGTTTTAGTAAGGCTTATATGATGCACGTTGGTATGAATATCGCTGACAAAAACACCTTGTTTAGTGAAACTTACCGAGTGTTACAACAAGGTGGTTTATTTGGAATATATGATATTGTTCGCACTAGCTCGGGCGATTTAACCTACCCAGTACCTTGGGCAAGCAAAAAAGAGCACAGTTATTTAGCAAACTTTTCTCAATATGAACAGGCTTTAAATCAAGCGGGTTTTGAGGTGATCACTGTCAATAATCGGCATGAATTTGCTGTCAATTTTTTTAATAAAATGGCAGCAAAAAACACCCCGAAAGCGCAAGCAACTTTAGGTGTACATACCTTAATGCAAGCCAGTAGTCATGCTAAAATAAATAATATGCTCACCAATATAAAACAAGGCTTAATTTCTCCTTTAGAAATTATTGCACGGAAAAAGTAAGCCTTTACTGGCAATTATTTGACAGGGTATAACTGTGCTTTACTCATAAGCACCGCATAACCACCAACTCGAATGGTTAAGTCGTTGCTTTTTTTATTATCCATTTCAATGTAAAAGAAACTTTTTCTGGCGTCATTGGCTCCGCGTTGAATAGCAAAAACATGTGTTCCCGTTTGAATATGTTCATGGCTACAAATATGGTTAGCAAAGGCGGCTATAGCACCACCAATGGGTGGATCTTCATGCTGAGCTATGGACGGTCCTAACAAGCGAGTATGAAAGTCGGCAGGATTATCATCAGTATTATTCGCAAATAATAATATTTCTTGTGCTAAAGAACTCGGTGCTGATGAATTACTCCATGCCCCTTCATTAAATTTTGCCGCTCTAATGGCTCGATAAGATTTTATGGGAACAATTAAATAAGGTACACCGCAAGAAACAATTAACGGGCGATACTTATCAAACCCTATATCTGCTGGGGTTAACGACAACATTGCCGCCAATTCTTCTACGGTGGGAGTATAATAATCAATTGCGGCATGAGTATGATAAGTTTGCTGTACTAACCCTGCTTGTTGTTCGCTGGTTTTACTGACATAAGTCGTTATTTCTTGTTGTTCATCACTTAAGGTGATCAAGGTATGTTGATCTTTCAAGGACACTTTTTGGGTTGCCGCTAAGGTATAGCTAGCCGCTAACACACTGTGAGTACTCGCATTAAGTTGTTTTTGGGGAGAAAACACCTGCATAGCATAATGGTGGGCTTGTGGGTTTTTAGCGGTTAAAAATACAGTACTGGCAGTACAAAGCTCATTGGCTATTTGTTGTTTTTGTTGAGTTGTAAGTGTTTCCGCCTCGGTGATCACAGACAAAGGTACGCCATGAAATGCTTGTTCGGTAAATACATCAACCGTGTAATAATTAATGGTCATTGCTTTGCTCCTCTGCTGATTTATTAATGGCGATTAAAATATGCTCATTATCACAGCGTACTGAATAAGTGTTAACGGCTACAGTGTTATCTTCAATACATTGACCCGTTTTAAGATTAAAATGTTGTTTATACAAGGGAGATGCTACAACGAGCTGACCATTAATATCGCCGGTGATCCCCCGTGATAACGTATTGGTTTTACTAAAAGGGCAAAAATTATCAATGGCGTAAAATTGCTCATTACCTTGTCGATCAACAATATTGAAAATAGCCACTTGGCGTTGCTGATCTTGCGCTGTTATGAGGGCGCATCGCCCCATATTAGGAAGAATATCGTCTTTATGACAAATAGTTAGCCATTTTTTCATTTAGTTAACCTCGATAATAGTAATTTCTTGTAGCGGTTTAGGGCGAATTTGTTCTCGTTCCTGAATAAAGCGAATGTTGTCGTCGCTTTGTTGACTATTAACGAAGTGAGTAAAGCGTTTTAGTTTTTCAGGATCTTCAATGGTGGTTTTCCATTCACATTGATAGCTGGCAATGACTTGAGTCATTTCTTGCTCTAACTCGTTAGCTATACCCAGTTTGTCTTCAACAATTACCGACTTTAAATAACTTAAGCCGCCTTCCATATTGTCTAACCAAACAGAAGTACGTTGTAGGCGATCAGCAGTGCGAATATAAAACATAAATAAACGATCGATATATTTTATCAAGGTGACGTCATCAAGATCTGAAGCAAATAAATCAGCATGACGAGGCTTCATACCACCATTACCACAAACATATAAATTCCACCCTTTTTCAGTAGCAATAACCCCAACATCTTTGCTTTGGGCTTCAGCGCATTCACGGGTACAACCTGAAACCGCCATTTTTAACTTATGGGGAGAGCGCAAACCTTTGTAACGATTTTCAAGTAAAATAGCCATAGCCATTGAATCTTGTACGCCGTAACGACACCAAGTTGAACCTACACATGATTTTACTGTACGTAATGATTTACCGTAAGCATGGCCGGTTTCAAAACCTGCGGCGACAAGTTCTTGCCAAATATCGGGTAATTGTTCAGAGCGAGCACCAAATAAATCAACCCGTTGTCCACCAGTAATTTTTGTATAAAGATTATATTTTTTAGCTACTTGCCCTAAAACGATTAGCTTTTCAGGAGTTATTTCTCCACCAGCAACGCGCGGAACAACCGAATAGGTGCCATCTTTTTGCATGTTGCCCATATAATAGTCGTTGGTGTCTTGTAAGGCGTGTAAGGGCTTATTTAGTATATGTTCGTTCCAGCAAGAAGCAAAAATAGAAGCGGCTGTTGCTTTGCAAATATCACAGCCTAAGCCTGAACCATGTTTGCTCATTAACGTAGTAAAATCTTTAATTTTTTCAATGCGAATAAGGTGATAAAGCGCTTGTCGAGTATAGGCAAAATGTTCACATAAATCGGTGTTAACACTAATGCCTTGTTTTTCTAGTTCATTGTTTAATACTTGTGTTACTAAGGCGCTACAACCGCCACACCCTGTTGCCGCTTTTGTAGCGCTTTTTATGGTTGCCATATCTGTAGCACCCGCTTGTACTGCTTGCACTACATCAGCTTTGGTTACATTCATACATGAACAAATTTGTGCTGAGTCGGGCAGGGCATCAACGCCAATACCTGCTGATGACCCTTCAAGTTGTGGTAAAATTAAACTTTCAGGCTCACTCGGTAATGTCATTTTATTGAGCATAAATTGTAAAAGAGAACCATATTCGGCAGCATCACCAATTAATACCGCGCCAAGCAAGTGTTTATCATCATGACTGACCACAATCTTTTTATAAATTTCTTCACGATCATTAACATAAGTATATGAGCGAGCATTAGGGCTATTACCATGCGCATCACCAATGGAAGCAACATCAACCCCCATCAGTTTTAGTTTGGTGCTCATGTCTGCACCTTTAAATTCTCGCGTACCACTTTGGGTTAAATGATCAACCGCCGCTTGCGCCATGGCATTACCAGGGGCAATTAAGCCAAAAATTTTATTATCCCATAGGGCGACTTCGCCAATGGCATAAATATTATTGTCAGAGGTTAAACAATGATTATTAATCACTACGCCGCCACGTTCACCTATGGCCAGTGCTGCTTGGCGGGCTAATTCATCTCTGGGGCGAATTCCTGCAGAAAAAACAATAATATCTGTTGCTAAGATTTCACCATCTGCAAAATTCATTTGATGCGTTGTAGTTTCGCCAGCGGTTATTGATTGGGTATTTTTTTGTGTATGCACACAAACGCCTAGGTTCTCAATTTTTTTGCGCAGCATTTTTCCGCCGCCATCATCAATTTGTACCGCCATTAAACGTGGTGCAAATTCAACAACGTGTGTTTTTAACCCTAAATCTTTCAGGGCTTTTGCGGCTTCTAAACCTAATAAACCACCACCAATAACTGTGCCTATTTTACTTTGTTGAGCGGCAGCTGTAATTTTTTCTAAATCAGCAATAGTGCGATAAACAAAAATATTTTCTCGGTCATGCCCCTTCACAGGTGGTACAAAGGGATATGAGCCTGTAGCTAAAATAAGCTTATCGTATGGTAACTGTTTTCCTGAATTGCTGATCACTACTTGCTGAGCGCGATCTATTTGAATGATTTTTTCATTGCTATAAAGCGTAATATTATTTTTTTGGTAAAAGTTATCTTTAACTAGATTTAACGTTTGCGCTTGTCGAGTTTCAAACCAGCGTGTTAGTTGCACACGATCATAAGCAGGCAAAGGCTCTTCACCAAAAACAGTTATTTGATAGGCATTATGCTTACCAGTTGCGACTAATTCTTCTAAAAACTTGTGCCCTACAGGGCCGTTACCAATTACTACTAGTTTTATTTTCGTACTCATCTTGTTACCACAGCCATCATTTTATTGGTGATAGTTGCTTTATCGCAAAGATTGTACCAGCGCTTAATTTACGATAAGGCGCTTTACATTTTATTGATATTAAAGAAGTTTATTTTTGTTTTAGTGTTTTTGAGTGATAAAATAATACGGGCGTTGCGTTATTTTAGTTAGTTTTGCACTTTACTAGTGCACCACATACTACGGCTTTTAATGCAGTAAAGCCGCAATTAGAGCTATCGCTAATATGAGTGAGGTGGTTTGCCAAAACTTGATCGGATCACGTTGTAGCAAAGGCTGCTGTTTATAGGCTGCAACGGCTGCAATATTAGGTGTGCTGAGATCATTGAGTAATTCTGAATAGGCCTGATAGCGATTAGCTGGCTGAGGTTCGGTAGCTTGTTTTAGTAGTAAATCGAGCCAAATAGGTAATTCAGGTCTAAATTGTTTAATGCTGCGATATTGCCACGGGCTTAAATCGGCCTGTGTTGTTAACTTTTGTATTGTGGCATACGACAGCGGTTTAAACGGAAGTTCTTGGCATAACAGTTGATAACAAATAACACCCACTGAAAATAAATCACTTTGGTGGTTCGCTTTTAATGAAATTAAGGTCTCAGGTGCACAATAATTTACCGAACCTTGCGGCATAGTTTCTGCTAACGTGTCTTGGCGCTCTGCCAATGCAGCAACCCATGCTGAACCGTAATCAATTAGCTTTATTTGGCCATTACTGTCTATCATGATGTTATCGGGGTGTATATCTCGATGAACAATTTCTAAACGTTGAAAAACCCGTAAGGCGGCAACGAGTTGTTCAATAATATCACGCACTTGTGCAATGCTCGGTTGAGGATTATCACGCATCCAATCAGTGAGCGTTTGCCCTTCAATATACTCACATAAATGGTATAAAAACTGACTATTTTGGGGCGGTGTTTTTATTTTCATTACATGAGCATGATTAATTCGTTCGCCCACCCAAGCTTCGTGAATAAAACCCTGTAGATAAAGACTGTCTTCTGAAAAATTAGCCGAAGGTGTTTTTAGCACTAAGGGTTCTTCATTATTTTTTTGTACTAAATATAAATGCGAACGTGTGCTGGCGTGTAATAATTTACGTATTTGATAATCATCTATTTTTTGCCCTACTTTTAAGGCGGGGGGAATGGCTTTAGCCAATAATTCGCGTTCAATTTCATCTAGCTGTTTGGTTGGTAGTTGCTTAACGCAGACCAATAAACAACTCACATTATCGTCGCTTCCTGCCGCTAAGGCTTGCTCTACAATGTGTTTGCTGGCCGTTGCTAAATCAGCATTACTTGGTGTTTCAGGTAAGGTTTTTAAAATGTCGATCAGCGTTTTATTTTTAACAAAATCATGCACGCCATCACAAGTAAGTAGATAAATATCTTGGCTTTGTAGATCTATTTGGTGAACATCAACTTTTAAACGCGAGTCAGCGCCTAATGCTCGCGTTAACACAATATTATGGCGTCCTTGTTTTTGATTATGATCTTTAGTGAGTGGTATTATTTTGTCTTGTTGAAATACACTGATGCGTGAATCACCAACATGAAAAATAAATCCGGTGGTTGATTTAAAAATAATCGCTGAAAAAGTTGTAAGCCATTGCTGGTATTGTTCTTGCGATAATGCTAATGCATGTTCAGTGTTATGGCGCTTATCAGAATGGTGCTCGTTGGTGGCTAAATCAGACGCACACTCTAAAACACTACTTTGTCCATATAACCACTGATTAAGACTGTTTAATACTTGCCCTGCAGACTTTTTGGTTGACCATGTTTCTGGAGTTGCATAAAACTCTTCAATAAATTGAGTAACAGCCATTTGTGCAGCATCAGCCGCACGGCTTGCGCTTGAAACGCCATCAGCAATTACCGCGACAGCGCCTTTACTTTCAAGTTCATAATTGCTTGGAACTTTGGCGGCAAAGGCGTCTTGATTTTCGGCTTTTATACCGGCACAAGAATAACCGCCAACAAGTAATTGTAATGTTGCTGGACGCTGCTTCTTATCTTGCACAATTAATCAACTTGAATGAGCTCAATTGTGCCATCTTCACGTATTTCGGCAATAGCGCCTCGAGGCTCTTTCATAAATAATAGCGCAATAAAACCAACAACGGCAGTACCCGCTATCACTAAAAAGAAGGTTCGATAATCAACTACAGATAAAACGGTTAAGTAAACAACAGCACCGACATTGCCGTAAGCACCTGTCATACCGGCTATTTGCCCCGTTAAGCGGCGTTTAATAAGCGGTACGGCAGCAAAAACAGCGCCTTCACCAGCTTGCACGAAAAATGAACAAACCATTGCGGTGACTACAGCTAATACCAGTGGCCAACTACTGTCGATTGCTGCCATAGCAAAATAACCAATGGCTAAACCTGCGGTTAAAATAAGTAATGTTTTTTTACGGCCAAACTTGTCGCTTAACCAACCACCACCAGGGCGAGACATCAAGTTCATAAAAGCATACATCGAGGCGAGTAATCCTGCATAGACCATATCGAGCGAAAATACTTCAGCAAAAAATAACGGTAACATTGAAATAACAGCAAGCTCTGAACCAAAGGTTGCAAAATAGAGAATATTTAATACCGCAACTTGTTTAAAAGGATAACGATGAATTTCAGCCACAGGTTGCTTAAATAAATGACCATTTATTTTCCAAATTTGCTTTAATTCAATTAAAAATAATATTACGAGTGCTACATAGGCAATCAGTGTACTTTGCTCATTTAACATACCTACACCAGCAGGTGATAATTTCCACGCCAGTAGAGCTAGAGCGCCATACATAGGTAATTTCATTAAGACCAGTAAAAATAAGTCACCAATGCTAGTTACTTCCATCGCACCTGACTTTTTAGGCTTAAAATAGGTTGAACCTGCGGGTGTGTCGCTTACATTAAAATACCAAATAAAACTAAACACTAAACTAACAACGCCTGTAAGACCTATGGCATAACGCCAACCATTACCATCATCAAATAAATTACCAAAAAATAGTGCGATTAAGGGTAATGACATTGCAGCGGCCGCTGAACCAAAGTTACCCCAACCCCCATAAATACCTTCGGCGGTACCTAATTCATTAGCAGGAAACCATTCGCTGACCATACGAATACCAATAACAAAGCCCGCACCTATAAAACCTAATAAAAATCGTGCTAATGCCGCTTGTTGAAAGTCATCTGCCAAGGCAAACATAAAACAAGGAATACTAGAGAGAAAGAGTAGAGCAGCATAGGTAAGTTTAGGACCATATTTGTCGGTTAAAATACCAATAAGTACACGCGCCGGTATGGTCAGTGCTACGTTTAAAATAAGTAAGGTTTTTATTTCGCTACTTGTTAAACCCAAGCTATCACCGATAACGGCTAGTAGTGGGGCGTGGTTGAACCAAACAAAGAAGGTGATGAAAAAAGCCATCCAGCTTAAATGCAACACTTTCATTTTGCCTGAAAAAGAAAATATTTTAATACCAGGAGAAGAACTCATAGATAACTCACTTATAAATAAACTTCATTAAAACCAAAGCAATGTTAATACCAAGCAAAAATTGTATTAGTATTCAATTGGTTGCTATATTTTTTTATCGTATAAGAGTGTTATTTGCACTACTAAATATTAATGTGCACCAATACAGGGCGATGCAATATTTTTAGAGAGTAACGATTAAATTTATACCAATTCATTAAGTAAATGATCTAAAATTTGCGCAGGAAAAATGATGATTAGCAAGGCTTGAATTGCACTAAGCAGTTATTCTACTTATAAAATTCATAACGAAGCTAGGCATTATTTTAACCAGCAAGGTTGATCAGTTATTTATTCGAGTTGGTATTAGTCCTTCGTTTAATTGAAGGTGTTTGCCGTTACTCTAGCAGCGTTATGCTATTTTGTATAAATGATCACTTTTCTATACAGATTGGCATTACAAACCAACTTTTATACGATGTATTACCCGAGTTATAAAGTTAATGGTTAATTTATTACGCGTAATACTGGGGCTAGACTAACAAAAGAATTTGTAAAAAAACCTTGCATTTAGTTAATGGTAGTTACATAAAAATATATTATATCTTGTTAATATTTATAGTATTTTATAAATTTCAGGGGTTTGTGTAGATAATACCTCTATTGGGTCAGTAAGCTTAATTGTCCCTTGCTTGATCGTGATCAAATTTTGTCCAAACATGATACCCTGCTTATGAACGCTTGCACGGTATTGACGCAATGTTTTTAGCGGCTGCATGGTAGAAGATTTTTCACCCGTTTTTGGATCGACAGTAGTAAATACACAGCGAGAGCAAGGTTTCACTACTTCAAATTCTGCTTCGCCAATGCGAATGCGCAGCCAGCTATCTTCTTGGTAAGCGCTAGCATTTTCAACCACCAAATTAGTACGAAATTGTGACATAGTTACGGGAGAGAGTTGTTGTTGCTTTAACCTTTTATTGAGATCATCAAGTGATGCTTGCGAAATAAGTAATAACGGATAACCATCAGCAAAAGCAACATTGTCGTGGCGATTTTCTACCTGTCGGTGTGACTGTTCGCCAAAATACATAAGCTGGCAAGGTGTCGCTAAAAACTGACTAAACCATTGATCATAAGCACTGTTACAATGTTGTGCATTGATTTTATCATTCCATACTTGAATTTTTTTATAATTATTTGAAAAATCGGTATAATTTATTACTAGTTCGGGCATGTTGGGAGCACTTAGCTGAAGCCCCGTTGGGGTTTGTTTTACGGTTACCAAGGTAAGTTGTGGGTGGGTGCGCCCCGTAATAAACATGCCTTTTGCATCAACAATCACAAAGCGACGATCGCCTTTTAAACCAAAATGATCGACCCTTGCTGAAGAAAGACTAATCGCAGAACAAGATTTGATTGGATGAATATTAATTTGGCTAAGCTGTAAAGTAGGCAATAGAATTCCCTTATTAAACCGTATTTATTTTATTATGCGGGTAATTTAACTAAAAATAAATACGGTATTAACACTTACAGTGCTTTTAGCGCAAGCAGCTAAAAAAGTTTAAATTGCAATAGCTGTTAGTTTTTCTCTGTTAAGGCTTGCCACGCTTTGGCGGCCTCTGGTTGGCCATTTTGTGCTTTTATATACATATTTAATAAATGCAATTCATGGCATTGCCTTTCTTCAACAGGTTTTGCTGGTATTTCAATTAAGCGAATACCTGTGCTTTGTTGCATACACGCTTGAAAATAAGCCTTAAATTCAGCCACTGTAGAGCAGGTTTTTGACTGGCCTTGGTAAGCTGCAACAATGTTATGCACATCAAAATCTTTGTCATTGCAATAATAAATATCGGCATCGCTACTCTTACCTAAGTGGTAGATATTATTGCGCATATAAATAATAGTGACCTGGGTATTGTCTTTTAAAAAATGAATTAATTCATTAAGTTGAAAGTGAAAGCCGCCATCACCAGTGATAACCACTACCCGATCTTTATTGCCATTTTCTTGCACTAACTGACTGGCAACACGAGCATAAGGTAATGATGAACCCATAGCGCCATACCAAGGGTTTGTTAACCAACTGCGGTTTAAATGAGACTTTCTTACTTGTAAGCTGTAACTGGCAAAGTAAGAGTTTCCAACCTCAGGAATGTAAATATAAGGCGTACTGTCTTGCGCTTGAAGCTCATTGAGTACGTGAGCAAGGTTATTAAAATCAATCGCTTCTTGTTCATTTATTTTAATGGCTTCGTTACATGGAGGCACATAAGTAAAAGGTTTAATATTTGACGAAAGCAATAATTCAAAGACTTCAATCAAATCTTTTTCAAGTAAAGAAGAGCCTTTTAAAATGGTTTTATTGATAAAACTATCGACTTTATGAGTACCTGTACCAAAAGCAGTGTTGGTGTCTTGAGCAAAAATACTGGTTGCAATATCAATAACATAGTCCATTTTTTCTTCAATATATTGCTTACCGGCTGTTTGTGTAAAAATACCGTTATAGGCACCTAAGCACAGCGGTTCAAACTCATCAAATAGGCCTTTTGCAAACCATGTGGTCGCGTAAGGAATATTAAATTTTTGTGCAAAGGTGAGTACTAATTGTTTGAGTTTTTTATTATGTTTGAGGCGATCACCAATGAATAGCACAGGGTTATTAGCTTGATTAAGCTTGTAAATAATATTTTCTACAATCAAGTGAGTACCAGCTAACACATTCGTGCCGCAGCAAATATCATCTAAAGAGCGCGGTAAGTTTAAAGGCTGTGTTTTTACAAAAACTTGATCACGTGGCACCTCAATAAAAACAGGTTGTTTGGTTTTATAAGCTTCAGCCACTAATTGATAAAAGCGTTCACCAGCTATATTTGGTTGGCCACTATTGCGTTGTCCTTGTAGGCGCTCAACTTTCATACCCAGTGAAGCAAACGCTTTTAGTGCATTGTCGTATTCAGGTTTCCATGAATAATTAGGGTGAATAGTGTGGTGAATAGCAATATTATTCACTTCTTTTTCAGCAGGGGCACCAGAAATAAAAACAACAGGTAAACCTTCTGTCATGGCTAATGCGGCGGCTGAAACACAAGGTAAACTACCGACCATATAAGTTGTTAAACAAAAACCAACGCCAGACAGTTCAGCCTGCGCACAGGCTGAAAAACCCGCATGCATTTCATTACTTGATGGGCAAACATTAATTTTTTGCTCTAGTGCAGAAATTAAGTTAGCAGCAAAATCACCACCAACACCATAAATTTTATCACCACCAAAAAATTGAATAACATCACCAATAACTTCCCCTAATTCAGGTAAGCTATCATTGTATTTTTGTCCAAAATTCATTTCATAGGTTATTGTCATACTTCTTTACCACACGATTAAACTGTAAAATATTGGCTTATACCAAGTTGATTAAGTGTAGTGTGATAAAAATAGCGTAAAGTGATCAAGATCAGTTTCTGTGATGATAGTTATGATCTTGCTAGGGGTGAAGTGTTTTTATAACTTTACAGAGGGTGTAAAGTTATAAAAATGCCTGCTGCGTTTAACAACAGGCATTTTTGGGCTTATCGCTTACAAACGATAAATATTATCGGCACTGTCGCGATCAATTAGTTTTATAAAAGGATCTACGCCTGCAAATTTAGGCTTACCTTTTACCACTATAGTGATGGTATTTGTACCTGTTTTTATAGGGTGTTTTTTAAGGTATAAAACAAAGTCTTGTGCTGATAAATCTTCAGGGTCGGCACTAAACAAACCAATATCAATATTGTCGCTAAATTCAACATCAGTTTCTTTACCCTGACCATCGGCATGCTTTAAAGCAGCTTCAATTGTTAAGGTTACTTCATAATTATCTGCTGTATTTTCAAGCGGTTTTAATTGAACATCAGTAACTTTCAAATCATATAAACTAATATGTTTAAAGAGGTTATCAATAAAATCTTGTTCTTGCGTATTTGCATCTTGTTTAATGTAGCTAATTAAATCAAGTGTTGTTGGGTAAGGTGTACTTTGGTATTTAAAGTGCGCTAAAAAGTCAGCCAATGCTTTATTTAAGCGTTGCTCACCTAAACGATCTTTTAATGCCATCATCACTACCGAGCCTTTACGGTAGTGAATATATTGTTGATTTTCACTACGATACAGTGGCATTTCCTCAATTAATTCAACACTTCTACCGCGCAAGTAGCGATCTAATTCATATTTTAGAAATTTACGAATTTTATCGCTGCCGTATTTTTTCTCCATAACCATCAAGGCGCTATATTGCGATAATGACTCTGAAATAATGGCACTACCTTGTACATTGGCGCCGCCTACTTGATGTCCCCACCATTGATGGGCAACTTCGTGGGCAGTTACATAATAAACGGTATCAATATTTTCAGGATCACGTAAATCAGTGATAAAACCAATATTTTCAGAATAAGGCACGGTATTAGCAAAGCTTTGTGCAAAAGAGCGGTAGCCCGGAAATTCAATAATGCGCATTTGTTTATGTTGATAAGGACCAAATTGTTGGCTGTAATAATCAATAGAGTCTTTAACAGACTCGATCATTCTATCTACATTCATGGCATGGTTTTTATGATAATAAACCTCAATATCAATGCCGTTATAATGCACTTTTTTCGCTTCAAGCTTTGCCGACATGATTGAATAGAAGTTGGCCATCGGTGAATCCATTTTATAATGGAAAATACGACGATTATTGACACGCTTTTCATTTTGCAAGTAGCCTGGAGCAATAGCAAATTGGTCTGCGTCGGTTGATATAGTTGCTTCAAAATCAATAAAACTGACGCCTTTACCAAAATCACTTTCATTATAAAAACGACTGTCTTCGAGCTTATTGGCGCGTTTTACTGGGGCTAAACCATATTTTCTGCGTTTGTGGCGATCAACTAGCTGTCTATGTTCTTGATAACCAAAGCTAGGAAATAGACTAAAATTATCAATAAAAGTACCGTTTTCTACCAGTTGAAAATCATTATTGCCGTCATTAAAACCTTGATGAGAACGCACAACACTAAGTTTACCCTGACGTGTTTCATGAGGTTGCAAAGGTTTATCAAACACAAACCAAGCTGTTTTATATTTATCATTGTGCTCGGTAAGCTTTCCGCCTGAAATTTCAACTTGCCAATCTTTTGTAAAGGCGGGTTGGTTCACTAAAAAACGTGTTATTTCATGATCCGTGTTATTGGTAATCACTATTTCTGCCACGGCATTAATACGGCGCTCTTTGGGGAAAATATCCACTTTAGCATGGGTTTTGGTGATCACCGGAATGGCATCATTTAAATATTGCACATATTCATGCTCATAATCAGCTTGTCGTTTTTCGAGCTCATCGTTAACCATAAACTCGTTTAATACGCGGGTATTGTAATGAATAACACTGCCAGCACCGATAAAGATAATTAATCCTGCGGAAATGGCTAGTTTCCCTTTATTACCTAAATAATAGGGTAGGCTGGCAAAACGAGTTTTGAGTTTACTCGCGGGGCCTCTGTGCCATAGTGCGTAACCTAAAGTGGCTAAAACAAGGGTTAAACCGCCCCAATACAACATATACCAACTGTGGCTGGTGAGAAAATTTCCATAGGTATTTATATCAGAATAAAATACACGAGGAGATCCTGAAAATTGAAACATATTATGGCTAAAGCCAAAATTACTGAGCGTAATAGTGCTGATAATATATAAAATAAACAGCAGCATACCTATGTATTTGTTAGGGCTGATGACCTGTAAGAAAAAGGCTAGTACGGCGGTATAAATGAGCGGTAATAAATTGACATAACCTAATCGTATTAAATACTGTGAAATTTCATAATGATTATACCCTTGTAGCATTTGATTACTCAGGGTTACGATCATGCCAAAAATATAAAGCAATATAAGCACTAAGCTAATAGCAATAATTTTTGATAACCAAAAAGTAATATTATTGACAGGCATCGCATCAATAATATCGCCCATACCTGAATTACGCTCACGCCAAACAATTTCTGCGCTGTAATAGGTTAGTACCACCATCATCAGTAAACCTGTAGAGTTGGTGATCAGTGCTACCATGGCTTGTGTGAGTGGCCAGTTAGGGGTACCAAACATTTCTTGGGGATCAATAAGCGGGGCAACTAGCATAAAAACAGTTAACGCCCCTAAAATCATGAATGGTGCGCTAAAGACGACTTGCTTTACTTCAAATAAAATACGTAAGCGTAAATGTGCCCATGTGGTAATACCTGCACTTTTAACGCGAATATTTTTACTTAATAAATCACTATGATTACTGGTAATTGGTGTTGATTTTTCAACCTTAACTTTTTTTGCTTTTGCTTGTGGTAAACATACTTTTGAGCGAAAACCGCCAAACAGTAACATGATGGCAATACCTATGCTTGTCCAAAGTAAGCGATTTTCTAATAAAATACCGGTTAACGCGATAGCACTGTTATTTTTGTCAAACATGGTCCAATAACGAGTGACTTCACCAAAGGTATTGAAGGCAAACGGATCAAGCAAGGCTGCCATGGTGCGATATTCGGGCTCTTTAAAAAATTCACCTGAAATAGAATATAAAATAAATAGGGCTACGGCAGCTAAATAAACTGCCATCATTGATCTAAAGCGAATCGCTATGGCATAAAACAAGCAAGATAATAAAAATAATGTAGGTAGCGAAAGGTAAAAATATGCGGATAAATAATAACTTAAATTTGTTGTGCCCAAACGTTCAGGATCAACCCAACCGACTAACCCGCCTAAGGTTGTACCAACTAAAATACCCAAAGGCACAAACGTAAATACGGTGGCAACAATAGCAAAAGCACCTAAAAACCGCCCTAGTTGGTAACTTAACGGGTTGATTGGCTTACTATAAAGTATTTCGGTCATACCGTAGCTTTCATTGCGAGTAGCAGTAGTTGCGACAAAATTCACCACTAAAAACATGGCAAATAAACCCATAATTAAAAGGGTTTGGGCAATAGAAAAAGGGCCGTTATACAGTACGTTACCACCACCGCCTAATTGAACATTATCGCTTACGGTAGCAAAAAAGGTTAGCAAGAAAAAAATCAAGCTGGTAATAATAAATGAGGGTTGTCGAGTGTAATAACGCCATTCAAAGGCAAGCATTTTCATTAACATGAGTTGTTGTCCTTTAAATTAAGCGGCACTTCTGTGGGCATTAAGTGTTGAAAAATAAACATCTTCTAAATCTGCTGACGCGGGTTCAAAACCATCAGGAGTCGTTTCTGCTAAAACATGAACAACGGTTTTACCAGCAAAAAGGCGTTTAGAAATAACATTATAATGTTGCTCTATATTTTCTACTTCTTGCTGAGCAACGGATTTTCGCCATATTTGCCCTTTGAGTTTTTCGGTAAGCTCAATGGGATTACCTTGTAAAATAATTTTTCCTGAGGCTAATACCGCCATTTGTGGGCAAAGCTCTGAAACATCTTCAACAATATGAGTTGAAAGAATAATTACTTTTTCTTCACCTAAACTTACTAATAAGTTGTGAAAGCGGTTACGCTCTTCTGGATCTAAGCCTGCAGTGGGCTCATCAACAATTAATAAATCAGGGTCGCCCAGTAATGCTTGTGCAATACCAAAGCGCTGGCGCATACCACCTGAAAAGCCACTTACCGCATTTTTTCGGTGCTGATAAAGGTTGGTTTGTGCTAGTAAGCCTTCAACAACTTCTTTACGCTGTTTACTGTTGGCTATGCCTTTTAAAATGGCAAGGTGATCCAGTAATTCATAAGCACTAATACGCGGATATACCCCAAAATCTTGTGGTAAATAACCTAATCGTTGGCGTAAAGCTTGTGGATCAGCCAACACATCGATACCGTTAAACATGATGGAACCATGGTCAGGTTCTTGTAAGGTGGCAATGGTACGCATAAGTGATGATTTACCTGCACCATTGGGGCCGAGTAAACCAAACATTCCTTTAGGTACTTCGAGTGATACCTGATCAAGTGCTTTAACACCATTATCGTAAGTTTTTGATAAATCTTTGATTGTTAGCATTATTATTCCTTGTGCTAGCGTAAATAATTCTTGTAGAGGCTTAACATAAAGGCTTGTTAAATTAATGTCGATAACAAATTTGTAACATTTTTTGTGATTTGCATGTCATTACTGGGCTATTTGGCACTTCATTATACAAAATGGTATAAGCAACATTCTAATAGAATGGCTATAAGCCTCTAGTTGTTACTTGTTGCTTATGATAAATTGACGCTTCTTTTTAAGTGCACAAGCTAGAGCTTTAAGTTAAATGAAACATATTCATATTTTAGGTATTTGTGGCACCTTTATGGGTGGTATTGCGGCGATTGCTAAACAATTAGGTTTTCGAGTATCGGGCTGCGATGCTAATGTTTATCCACCCATGAGTACGCAATTAGCGCATTTGGGTATTGAGGTTAAACAAGGTTATTTACCTGAACATTTAGCTTATGGTGAACAAGATGAGCCTGATTTAGTCATAATAGGCAATGCGTTATCGCGCGGTAATGCGGTGGTTGAGTTTATTTTAGAGCGCGGCATTAATTACACCTCAGGGCCACAATGGTTACTTGAAAATGTATTAAAAGATCGCTGGGTGCTAGCGGTTTCAGGCACGCATGGCAAAACTACAACCAGTAGTATGTTAACGTGGATTTTAGAATATGCACAACTTGCTCCCGGTTTTTTAGTGGGGGGTGTTTTACAAAATTTTAATGCGTCAGCACGTTTAGGGCAAAGCCCTTTTTTTGTGATTGAAGCTGATGAATACGACACTGCTTTTTTTGATAAACGCGCCAAGTTTGTGCATTATCGCCCCCGAACATTAGTGATCAACAATTTAGAGTTTGATCATGCCGATATTTATGATGATTTAAGTGCTATTCAACGACAGTTTCATCATTTAATTCGCATGGTGCCAAGTAATGGCTTAATTTTATATCCTCAAGATGAAGCCGCTATTACTGAAACTTTAGCGCAAGGCTGTTGGACACCCATTGAAACCTCTACAGGGTTTAATATACAAGGGCAAGGTTGGTCGGCAGAAAAACTCACTGCTGATGGTCGCCGCTTTAACGTGTATTTTAAAGGGAAATTACAAGGTATGGTTGATTGGTCGCTGTTAGGTGATTTTAATATCGATAATGCCCTAATGGCCATTGCAGCAGCGCGCCATGCTGGTGTGCCCAGTTATATTGCTATTGAAGCGTTAGCTGAATTTGTTAATACTAAACGCCGTTTAGAATTGCGGGGTGAAATTGCAAAAATTCGTGTTTATGATGATTTTGCTCACCACCCAACCGCTATTGCTAAAACGTTAGCAGGGTTACGCGCCCATGTTGATGATAAAACACTTTACCCTGAACAGCAGCGTATTATTGCGGTACTTGAACCGCGCTCAAACACGATGAAATCAGGGGTGCATAAAGAGACTCTTGCGCCAGCATTACAGCAAGCCGATAGCGTATTTATTTATCAAGGCGAAGCAGTTAAATGGTCAGTAAATGCTTTAGTGAAAAGTTGTAAAGCGCCTTGTGTTGTATTGAAAAATATTGAAGAGCTAGTTAAGCAGGTAGCTGATATAGCCCAAGCAAATGATCATATCTTGATAATGAGCAATGGGGGTTTTTCAGGTGTTCATAATAAATTATTAGCCGCACTTGCAAAAAAACAGGCAAACTAATACGTAAATAAAGCTTGAACGGTGTAAAATAAATTTATATGTGAGCGTGCATTAAGCATTAACTCATTCATTGAATTTAAGAAAGATAAAATTATTATGACACAACCAAAAACTATCACCCTTGCCATTACTGGTGCCTCAGGCTCTGCTTATGCGATACGTTTGCTTGAGTGCTTGTTGGCGGCTGATTATCAGGTTTATTTATTATGCTCTTCTGCTGCACGAGTGGTTTTTGATACCGAAATTGGCTTGAAATTACCTGCTGCACCAGAAGCGGCAACCGCATTTTTAACTAAAAAATTTAAGGCTAAAGCAGGGCAATTAACCGTTTTTGGTAAAGAACAATGGTTTTCCCCTGTTGCTTCAGGCTCAGCAGCGCCTAAGCAAATGATAGTTTGTCCTTGCTCTACAGGCACTTTAGCAGCAATAAGCCAAGGCATGAGTGATAACTTAATTGAGCGTGCAGCCGATGTAGTGATAAAAGAGCGTGGGCAATTAATTTTAGTGCCCAGAGAAACGCCATATTCGGCTATTCATTTACAAAATATGTTAACCCTTGCCCAAATGGGCGTTACTATTATGCCCGCATCACCAGGGTTTTATCATAATCCTCACTCTATTAATGACTTAGTTGATTTTATGGTGGGTCGCTTGCTTGATCATTTAGGCATAGATCAAAAAATTATGCCGCGCTGGGGTTATCATAAATCATAATTTTGATGACTTCTGCTTCAGTACTATTATTAATACAGGTATGTTATAAGGCTAAGGAAGCATATGAGTATTTCGATGATTGTCTTTGTGTTCATCATTATATTACAGTTTTTTGCACCCGTACTAGCGAATAAAATACAAGCTAGGTTTCTGGTTTTAAATTACAAAATGAAATCAGACCCTTTAAGCTCTTGGGTTAATATTACTAATTTTTGGTCTGAAGCTAAAAATAAAAACAAGGAACTTAATGATTCCATCATTTCAAAGTATATTCTGATATATCACTTATGGTGGGGTACTGCTATTTTGGCTATGGTGGGTGTTTTTTTTGGTATTTAAAGCCTTATAACAAGCCAATCAAGCGGGGATAAAAGTAGTTTGCTGTTTCGTTCCTCAACATTTTAGCAAGCAATTTTTAGCTCCTTATTGGGGCGTTAGAGGAATTGTTTTTAGTGGTTTAACCCTACTGGAATAGAGCTTATTACACTGGTTTGGTTAATAACCATGTTGAAAGTGCTCGGTATTGTACGCCATTAGCTGTAGAAATTGATTGGTATAGACTAAAACTGCTTATTTCAAGCGTTAAATTACAACTTAAATGGCTCTCGGGCGTTTTTGCTTTGCGATAAAGACTAAGGTGTGGGTAATAAGGGCGTTGTTCTTGTGAAATACCGAGTTGTATCGCTTTTTCGCTTAATTGTGCGGCTAATGATTTTAACCACATTGGCGTATCGGTTAGCCCTAAAAAAAGTACCTGTGGCTTTTTAAACAAACCACAATGAGTTAAATGTAATACGTTGTTTTGCGCTACTTTTATATGATGAGCCAGTTTACCAGCATGTTCTATTAAGGCTTGTTGTTGCCAAGTGCTTACCTCACCTAAAAAAGCTAAGGTTATATGAAAATTTTCTTCTGCTATAGCTTTATAAGGTAAGGCTAAATAATGCTGTCGCCATGTAGCTATTGCTCGCTTGTCTTGCGGGTTAATATCTAAGGCAAAAAATAATCGTGTCATTTTAATGCTTAATACCCATTTTTAATTGGGTAAAATAATGATCTGCCTCAAGCTTAACCTTTTTAGCAAGTAATACGGTTGAGATCATGGTTGGAATAGCCATAGTCGCATACATAATATCAATAAAGTTAATCACTAAGTTTAAGGATGAAATAGAGCCAACAATAATAAGTGATAAATAAAACCACACGTAGAATTTTTCAAGTATGACACCACCTAAAAAAGCTGCACACTTACTGCCATAATACCAGAAGGTTAATACTGTACTTGTGCTTAAAAAGAACACCACTAAAGCCACCAAATAACCACCAATATTAGGCATGGCTTGTTCAAAAGCAAAAGCAGTTAAACTGACGCCTGAAATACCTTGTTGTGCTAATGTTGAATCAAGAATACCGGTTGCCAAAATAGCTAAGGCAGTGCAAGTACACACTAACAGTGTATCAACTATTGGTCCTAGGGTTGCCACTAGACCTTCGCGAATCGGTTCATTTGTTTTAGCCGCACCATGCGCCATTGATTCTGTTCCTATACCCGCTTCATTTGAAAAAGCCCCTCGTTGCACACCAATTAAAATAATAGCGCCAATAACACCACCAGCAACTGAGCTACCATCAAAGGCATTGGCAAAAATGGATAAAAAGGCTTGAGGCACCTGTGCTGCATAGGTAAATAATACGACTAGCGTCATCAATAAATATAACACGACCATAAAAGGTACTACGCGACTGGTTATTGCTGTAAGCCGAGAAAGTTTTCCCATCACTATCCAAGTAATGGTACTAAAAAGTATTAAACCTATAGTTAAATCAAAAGTAAAATGTTGCTCATTAGTAGCTAAACCTTGTGGAATAGCAATAAGATCACGTAATACTTGCACCAATTGATTAATTTGAAAAATCGGCAAAGCACCAAACATACCGCCTATACAAAAAAGCCAAGCGAGCGGTAGCCACTTTTTTCCTAATCCTTCTCTAATAACATACATAGGGCCACCTTGTAGATGTCCTTGATAGTCATAGCCTCGGTATTTAACCGCTAAAGTTGCGGTATAAAATTTTGTTGCAATACCAACCAATGCGGTAACCCACATCCAAAAAATAGCGCCTGCTCCACCTAAGGTTAGGGCAACAGCAACACCTGCAATATTACCTAACCCTAAGGTACCCGAAAGTGCCAACATCAGTGCTTGAAAATGCGAAATATCACCTTGGCCTTTTTCATCACTCTGTTGAGAATATTTACCTAAGGTTATATCTAAAGCGTGTTTTAAGTACCTATAGGGTCTAAAGTGAGAGTGAAAAACAAAAAAAATGCCTCCGCCAACTAACAAAATAACAAGGGGAACGCCCCACATAAAAGCGGCAATATTAGCGAGTATAACTTCTGCATTTTCCATATAAATCTCAAATAAGTCGTTAGTTGGTGAAGATTAATGTTGTTTAGGTTGATGGCTTAATGTTGCAAAAAAATGTTTAATACGGGTAATTTCTTGCTTACTCAGCTTTATGCCGAGTTGATGCCAGCCAGTATCAAAAATGGCTTGTTCAATTGAAGAAGCAGCGCCATCATGAAAGTAGGGTGCGGTATTTAGTATATTTCGTAAAGGGGGTACTTTAAAAAAATAATTATCAGCAGGGTTATGAGTAATTTGTGCTCGCCCTTTGTCTTGCTTATTCGGATAGGGGTGTACAATACCCATTTTCATAAAAAGTTGCCCTCCGAGTAAAGGGCCATTATGACATGCTACACAACCCTTTGAGATAAAAACCTTTAGCCCTTCTTTTTCTTCAAGAGTAATGGCATTTTTGTTACCTAATAAGAACTGATCAAAGCGATCTTTTGAGATCAAGGTGCGCTGAAAAGCTGCAAGAGCTTTGGCTATATTAGTCACATTAATGGGTTGCTTGTCATCAGGAAATGCGGCACTAAATAATGGCAAGTAATGAGATGAAGTTAGCTTTTTAATGAGTACTTTTTTTGAAGGCATGGCCATTTCATTTGGATTAAATAAAGGGAGTTTGGCTTGTTCTTCAAGTGTTTTGACGCGACCATCCCAAAATTGTGCTACTTGTAAGCCTGCATTCCATGTTGTTGGCGCATTGCGCGTGCCTATTTTTCCTGTGGCACCAATAGAAGTTTTTAAATGATCTACCCCAGAATAATTGCTTGAAAGGTTATGACAGCTATTACATGACTGCGTATTGTTAATAGACATTTTGGGTTCAAAATAAAGCTTTTCTCCCAAGGTGATCTGCGCTTGTGTATCTTGTTGGCTGTTTGGCATAACACGGGGTAAAGGGCTAAAAAAAGTGTTAATGATATCTTCTGATAGTTCATTAGCGTGAGCCAGTGTAAAAGATACAGAACAAAGTGTCATAAATAAAATGACAGCTAGCTGCAAAAGTAATGATGTTATTGCCATATTGTTCATTTGTTTTTTTAGCTACCCTTATTAGGGTTAGGTGTTAGAGCAGTGTGCCGTTATTTGGTACTAAAATCAATTTGTACCTAAATCAAGGTGTTTACCATATTAATCCTAGGGATTTAGAAAAGGCGAGCACTTTTCATAGTACTCGCCTGTTGTTTAAGCTTAATACGCCTTTATTAATAGGCTAACAGCTAAGCTTATTTTAGGTCAAAGCGATCTAAGCGCATTATTTTTACCCAAGTTTTTACAAAGTCGTCGACAAACTTTTTATCCGCATCATCAGAGGCATAAACTTCAGCAACTGCTCTTAACTCACTGTTTGAACCAAAAATAAGGTCAACAGGAGTTGCTTGCCATTTTAATTTGCCTGAAGCACGATCATAGCCTTCATAAATGCCTTCTTTAGATGATGATTTTTTCCATTGCGTTGACATATCTAATAAATTCACAAAGAAATCATTAGATAAAACACCTGGTTTGCTGGTAAATACTCCGTAAGGAGAACCATCAAAGTTGGCATTTAACGCGCGCATACCACCTACTAAAACCGTCATTTCAGGTACAGTTAAGCCCAGTAAATTGGCTTTATCAACTAACATTTCTGTTGGCGACATATAACTGCTATCGCTGTAGTAATTACGGAAACCATCGGCATCAGGTTTTAAGTAATTAAAAGATTTTACATCTGTTTGTGCTTGTGTAGCATCAGTACGACCTGCGATAAAAGGAACTTCAACATTATAACCCGCTTTGCTAGCAGCTTTTTCTATTGCAGCACCGCCTGCTAGTACAATAACGTCGGCCAGTGATACTTTGGCTTTAGCTGACTTTTTATTGAAGTTATTTTTAATTGATTCAAGTTTTGCTAATACTTTTTTCAATTCAGCAGGATTATTGACTGGCCAGTCTTTTTGTGGTGCTAGTCTTATACGGGCACCATTTACACCGCCACGCATATCAGTAACACGATGGCTAGAAGCGGCAGCCCACGCAGTTCTCACTAATTGAGGAACCGTTAACCCTGAGCTAAGTATTTGCTTTTTAATCTTATTAGCTTGCTTTTGATTGATAAGCGGATGCGTAACTTCAGGAATAGGATCTTGCCATACAAACACTTCTTTGGGCACTTCTGCGCCTAAATATCTTGCTCTTGGTCCCATATCTCTGTGAGTTAATTTAAACCATGCTTTGGCAAAAGCTAGCTCATACTCTTTAGGATCTTTTCTAAAGCGCTCAACAATTTTACGGAAGTTAGCGTCTTCTTTTAAAGCGATGTCGGTAGTAAACATAATGGGTGCATGACGTTTATTAGGAATATGAGCATCAGGCACTAAATTGGCTGCCGCTTTAGTATCAGGGATCCACTGAATTGCCCCTGCTGGGCTTTTGGTTTGTACCCAATTAAAGTTCATCAAATTATCTAAATAGTTTGTTGACCATTGTGTTGGCGTAATTGTCCACGCCCCTTCTAAACCACTTGTGGTGGTATCTGCACCAACACCAGAACCACATTTATTTTTCCAACCAAAGCCTTGCTCTTCAATGGCGGCTGCGGCTGGCTCTGGACCAACACATTTTTCAGGTTTTTTAGCACCATGCGCTTTACCAAAAGTATGGCCACCAGCGATTAATGCTACAATTTCTTCATCATTCATTGCCATACGGCCAAAAGAAAGCCTAATGTCTTTAGCGGCTAATAAAGGATCAGGTTTACCGTGTGGCCCTACAGGGTTTACATAAATTAAGCCCATTTCAACTGCGGCTAGAGGCCCTTTTAGTTTACCTTTTTTATCACGACGCTTATCGTCTAACATTATTGTTTCAGGGCCCCAATAGACTAAATCAGGTTCCCAATCATCGGCTCTACCACCGGCAAAACCTAAGGTTTTAAAGCCCATAGATTCTAAGGCAACGTTACCTGAAAGCACCATTAAGTCAGCCCATGAAATTTTACGACCATACTTTTGTTTAATTGGCCATAATAAACGACGAGCTTTATCTAAGTTGGCATTGTCTGGCCAGCTATTTAAAGGATCAAATCTTTGTTGTCCGCCTGCGGCGCCACCACGGCCATCATTTACACGATAAACCCCTGCACTATGCCAAGCCATACGGATCATTAATGGACCATAATGACCCCAATCGGCAGGCCACCAATCTTTTGAATCTTTTAGTGTTTTTTCAATATCTTTTTTTAACTGTTTTAGATCTAAGCTAGAAAATTCTTTGGCATAATTGAATTCACTGCCATAGGGGTTTGAAGTTTGGTTAGGTTGACGTAGAGGACTTAGGTTTAGTTGTTCAGGCCACCAAAATTGGTTGGTTTTTAGTTGTCCCATTGCATGGCTCGGTGTAGACATCGTGATTGATGACAAAGCAACCGATACAGCGATGGCGATGGGTAATGTTATTTTAAACATTGCTATCTCCTTGGTTAATTACTTGCATATAAATTAGTTCATCTTCAGAATAGTATTAAGCCAAGGATTTATCTAATTAATTTATTTGAAGTTGATGTTCAGTTTTTTGTTAACTTGAAATTTATATTCGTTGTTTTACTCAATAAGGTTAAAAAATAAATAATTATGATTTCATTGAAACAGCTTAACTATGCACTTGCTATTGAAAAAACTTTGCACTTTAAAAAAGCGGCTGAAGCATGTCATGTGTCACAGTCAGCATTAAGTACCGCTTTGAATGAATTAGAAAAACAATTAGGCATACAAATTTTTGAGCGTAATAACAAACAAGTACTTATTACTGAAAATGGCAAGTTAGTACTTGAAAAAGCGAAAAAAATTAAAATTGAATTAGATGAATTATTACAAATATCTCATGCAAATAAGCTTCCCTTAACCCACCCAATGACAATCGGCGTTATTCCAACCATTAGCCCTTATTTATTGCCTAAAGTACTACCCGAAGTTAGGCAAAAATATCCTGAGTTCAAATTGAAAATAATAGAAGATCAATCGCATGTTTTAGTTGATTTATTGCGAAATGGAGACTTAGACGCCGCTATACTTGCATTACCTTATGCTATTGAAGGTTTGATGAGCTTTTCATTTTGGCAAGAAGATTTTTATTGGGTGAGCCATAAAGATGATTGTCCTTCACAGGTTGATGAAATAACCAGTGAAGAACTCGAAATAGATAAATTAATGTTATTAAAAGATGGTCATTGTTTAAAAGAACATGCCTTGGCGGCTTGTCGCTTGCAATCTCAGCAATTAGGATCAGACTTTGACTCTGCCAGCTTGCATACCTTAATACAAATGGTTGCTGGAAAACTAGGTACAACACTCGTACCGCAAATAGCACTAGATCAGCTAATACATAACGAGTCAGAATTGAGAGCGATACATTTAAGCGAACCAGGCCCTCATCGAATCTTAGCCTTAGTCATAAGACCTAACTATGTGCGTACTAATGAAATTACACTGTTAAGAGATATTTTTAAAGCTCAGTTAAGTAGAGTGTGTAAATAGTTTGTATGACAAAGTTTCCTATTGAGGCAATTAAAAGTGCATTACTTGATGCGCTTGAAACGCAAGCTACAATTATTTTATCTGCTCCTCCGGGCGCGGGTAAATCAACCGTCTTACCTTTATGGTTATTAGACGTCGCTAAATTTCATCAGCAAAAAATTTACCTATTACAACCTCGTCGTATTGCCGCAAAAAATATTGCCCATTATTTAGCTAAACAGCTTGGAGAGCAGGTTGGCGAAACAATTGGTTATCGTTTACGAAATGAGACTAAAGTGGGAGCACAAACGCGTTTAGAAGTGATCACTGAAGGCATATTGACGCAAATTATACAAAATGATGCAGAATTAACGGGGTGTGGTTTAGTTATTTTTGATGAATTTCATCAACGTAGCGTGCAGGCAGACATTGCCTTTGCTTTAGCGCGCGATATTCAGCAAGGTTTGCGTGATGACTTAAGCTTATTATTGATGTCGGCAACGCTTGATAATCAGTATTTCATGCAACAATTGCCTGATGCTTATCCTTTACAAAGTGAAGGGAGAAGTTTTGCGGTATCAATTGAATACTTACCGCCTAAGCGCCTGCAATATTGGCGTGAACATGCTTTAGCGGTGATTAAAACTCAGCTTAGTCAACATCAAGGCTCAATACTGGTTTTTGTTGCTGGCGTGGGTGATATCCATTTTTTAGTGGAAGGTTTAATTGATATGCTACCCACACATTTTGATCTTTTACCGCTCTATGGCGATATGTCTTTACAAGCTCAACAACAGGTGATTGCTCCAACTAAATCAGGACGATATAAGCTTGTTATTGCCACTAATATTGCAGAAACCTCATTAACGATTGAAGGGATCAATCTTGTTATTGATTGTGGGTTTGAAAATATAGTGCAATACAATAGCCATAGCTTGCTTAATCAATTACAGCAAAAGCAAATTTGTAAAGCTTCGGCAATTCAGCGAACGGGACGTGCAGGGCGTGTTATGGCTGGCCATTGCCTTCGTTTATACAGCAAAGATGATTTTGAGCGTAGAGCCGAGCAAAGTGTAGCTGAGATCCAACGAGCAGATTTATTGCCTTGCTTAATTGAAGCGGCGCGTTGGGGCGTTACCGCCTTAGCTGATTTACCTCTATTAACACAGCCTAATACCGTAAAAGAACAACAAGCATGGCAAGAGTTAATAACACTTAATATTGTTAATCAACAACATAAACTTACTCAACATGGTGAGCAGGTTGCGAAGTTAAACTGTCACCCTCGTTTTGCTCATATGTTATTAATGGCCAAACAATTTGATCGTAATAAACAGTTTGTGCTACTTGCTTGTTATATTGCCGCCTTGCTCGAAGAAAAAGACCTCTATTCTCGAGCGCAAGCTCAAGATGATTGTGATTTACGCCATCGCTTAATTGATTTGGTTCATCATCGTATTAATGATAAACATCTTGTACAGCGTATTAAACAGCAAGCTGCACGCTTAGCGAAACAACTTGGTATTCAGTTTTCTGCTCAGCTTGAAACTCATTATTTTAACAAAACTGGTGTGTTATTAGCACTGGCTTACCCTGAGCGTGTTGCTAAAGCTCGTTCTCGTGAAGGTGAATTTGTGGCCGTTAATGGCAAAGGTTTTAGTTTGGCCGTGCAAGATAAACTCAGTGATGAAGCTTTTATTGTTGCTGCGCAATTAATGCAGCTTAAAAGCCAGCGATCGCTTACGGTAAAGTTGGCAACTGCTATTGAATTAAGTGATATCTATCAGCTTTTTAGTGATAAAATTCATCAGCAAACACGTTTAATTTACCATGAGAAAAATGATCGTATCTCCACAGTTAAACAAACTATTTTAGGGAACCTAGTACTTGAACAAACACCAAGTAAAGACCCCGCGAGCAGTGAACAAATAGCCCACTTGTGGACTGAATTATTAAAGCAAAAAGGTTTAAGTTTTAAAGCCAATAATTTGTTCACATGGCAAGCTAAGGTGATCAACCTAATCAAGCGTTGGCAATGGTTAGTTAATGTTGTTAAAGCGCTTGAGTTGCCCACTTTGTCGGAGCACTATTTATTAGAAAATCTTGATGCTTGGTTTACACCCTTTGTGGGCGAAATAAAATCTAAGGCACAGTTAGCTAACTTAAATTTTATGGAAATGCTGTTAACTTTATTAAGTTATGAACAGCAACAATTACTCAATAAACTTGCGCCAGCCTATTATATCAGCCCCACTGGCAGACGTTTTCTTATTAGTTATGAAGCTGAGCAACAATCACCGAAAGTTGCTCTGCCCATGCAAGAAGTGTATGGCTTAGCACAAACGCCTCATGTTGCAGGTACACAAAAAAGCCAAGGCATTCCTTTAGTGCTAGAGCTTTTATCTCCAGCCGGTCGGCCAATTCAAACCACAGCTGATTTAGAGCAGTTTTGGCAAGGTAGCTATAAAGCCGTACAAAAAGACATGAAAAGCCGTTATCCGAAACATTATTGGCCTGATGATCCTGCTCATGCTAAAGCAAGTCGGCATTCTCTTAAGAGTAAGCAAGGTAAGTGAATATAACCGCTTTATTTCTAAGAATAATTAGGGAATTTTTATGGTTTGCATTATGATATTAGCCTTAAATTTTGTTGATCTTATTCTGGTATGGCCGCTAAAAAAGCAGTAAAAAAAGCACCGAAAAAAATAAATAAATCCGCTTCAACACCTTCTTCGCCTGTACAGCGTTTCTTGGCTTGGTTTTTTCGTACTAGCTTAAAATTATCATTGGCAATTATTCTCGGTTTAATTATTTATGTGGTTTACCTTGATGGCAAGGTACAGCGTAAGTTTGAGGGGCAACGTTGGCAAATACCTATTCAAGTGTATGGCAAAATATCTCAGCTACAAGTACAGCAAAAAATCAACTTAAAGAATATTGCTACAGAGCTTGAGTTAACAGGTTATAAAAAAGTAGTGACTGTTACTAAAGCAGGGCAATTTGCTCAAACACCTCATCGACTCATTATTTATCGCCGAGCATTTGATTTTGGCTTTGGTGAAGAAGGCGAAACTTTGCTACAAATTGATGAAAAGCAAGGTGTGATCTCTCAGCTTTATCAAAATAATCTACAGGTCAAGTCAGTTTTACTAGAGCCCATATTACTTGATCGCATTGTGCCTAAAAACAATGAAGATCGCTTGTTAGTGTCATTAGAAGATGTACCCGAAAAGCTATTAGATACTTTGCTATTGGTTGAAGATCGTGATTTTTATTATCATCACGGTGTTTCTCCCTTAGGTATTTTACGGGCTTTATTGGTCAATATTAGTGCAGGAAGAACCGTACAAGGGGGTAGCACATTAACACAGCAGTTAGTTAAAAATATGTTTTTAACACGTGAGCGAACCCTCACACGTAAAATTAATGAAGCGTTAATGGCATTAATTCTTGAATATCGTTATAGCAAAGATCAATTATTAGAGGCTTATGTTAATGAAGTCTATTTAGGGCAACATTTTGGTAATGGTATTTATGGCTTTGCTTTAGCGGCCAAGTTTTATTTTGGTCAAAGTTTAGCCCAGTTAAGTCATGAGCAAATGGCTTTGTTAGTGGCGCAAATTAAAGGCCCAAGTTTTTATGATCCGTGGCGTCATTCCAAACGTGCTAAAGACCGTCGTGATCTAGTACTCAATTTAATGTTTGAAAAGTCTTTACTCTCAAGAGATGAATATATTGCCGCAGTAGAGTCACCGTTAACTATTCGACAAACAAGGCGCTTACGCAAGCAGTCGTATCCTGCTTATTTACAGGTGGTAAAACAAGAATTAAATCAACTTTTACCTGATCTTAAACAGCAATCAGGGTTGCGTATTTTTACTGGATTTTCTGCACTAAGCCAAAAACTCCTGAGTAAAACGGTTCATAAAAAACTCAGTGAACTTGAGCAAAAATACCAGAGCGATAAATTACAAGCGGCCATGGTTGTTGTTGACATTACAAGCGGAGAAATTCGTGCACTTATTGGTGATAGAAATAGCGGGTACGCTGGTTTTAATCGTGCACTTAATGCGAAAAGACCCATTGGTTCATTAATAAAACCTGTTATTTATTTAGCTGCACTCGAACGTTATCAACAATATAACTTAGCGACATTATTGGTTGATAAACCGCTTAAAATACCTGATAACAGCGGTAATGTTTGGCAACCTAAAAACTATGACGGTAACTATCGAGGGCATGTTAATTTACTTAATGCATTAACACATTCATTGAATATTCCAACGGTAAACTTAGGTTTATCATTAGGGCTAAGTAACGTGAGTGATGCAATTAAGGCCTTGGGCTATCAAGAGAAAATTCCTTTAAGGCCATCAATGTTGCTTGGCTCGATTAATATGTCACCACTTGAAGTGAGTCAGCTTTATCAAACCATTGCTGCACAAGGTTATTATCGCCAGCAACATGCTATTATAGAAGTGCTTGATAATAATAACCAAGTATTGTGGCAAGCCCCTAAAAATAGTGAACAGCGGCTCTCTGATGGCGGAAGTTACTTGATCAATTATGCATTGCGCAAGGTGGTTGAACAAGGTACGGCTAAGTCATTAACATGGCGTTTGCCTGAACATAACTTGGCGGGCAAAACGGGTACGACCAACCAATTACGAGATAGTTGGTTTGTTGGTTATGATGCTAAACATTTGATCACCACTTGGGTTGGACGAGACGATAATAAACCTTCTAAATTAACGGGTAGTAGTGGTGCGCTAGTCTTATTTGCTGATTATATAAAACAGCAGGGCATTGCTAGTAAGACTTTAGTTATGCCAGATAATATCGGTTTATTTTGGTTTGAACAAAAAACCGGTAATGCCGTTACTGAAGAATGCAGTGACATTGTGCAATACCCTGCTGTGATTGCTGGTATCGCAATACAAAAACATTGCTTGAAAAAACGTGAAAAAAAACGCTCATGGTTAGAACGTTTATTCGGCATAGATTAATGCTGGTTATTCTTTCTCGCGTATTTTTTGTGAAAGATTATGATTTTTCCGAAAAATAATAGCCAATAATCAATATTATATTCGATTATTAGCTATTATTGATAACAGGGCGTATTGATGCGAGTATGTTTTTATGCCATATACAAAGGTCTTATACCAACCCTAATAAATAACTGATCAACCTTGCTGGTTAAAATAATGCCTAGCTGCGTTATGAATTTTGTAAGTAGAATAACTACTTACTACAATTCAAGCCTTGCTAACCATCATTTTTCCTACGCAAATTTTAGATCATTTACTTAATAGAATTGGCATTACTCACAAAGCGTTGTCGTTTTAACGGTGATTGCTTAAAAACATAGCTGAGCTGTGTTTAGTGAATGGGCAAAGTATAGGTATTGGGATAAAACCCTGTGTAAATTAATTTAAGACATATTTGGAAAGGGCTAGCGCCCTTAGTCTGTATCAAGGAAATTCTAGTTATCAGTAGGTAATATTTTGATCGTATTATTAATTTTGAAAAATATCGTTGCTAGTAAAGTAGTTTCTGAAAAGTTAGCCAAAGTGGGCGCCAGTGTTATTCAAGTTTCTAGTAGCCGCGAAGCGATTGTTGAATTACGAAACAATCCCTTTGATATTGTTTTAACTGAAGTTGATATTGGTGAAGTTGATGGCTGGCGCCTAGCACGTTTTATTCGTACCGGTATTTTGTCAACTAATGCCGATCTTCCGATTATTTTAGTGACTGAAAATTATAGTGAACGCATAGCCCAAACTACAGCGCGTATGTTTGATATCTCACGTGTAATTTCATATACCGAATTAGAATTTATTGCTGAGGTAGCTCAACAGGTTTTACAAGGCGTAAACTGTTTAGACGAATTGCCTAAGGTGTTGGTTATCGAAGATACTGAAGATACTGCCAATTTAGTCGCTCGTATGCTCAAAAATAACTTTACTGTTGATATTGCTGAAGATGGGTTTATTGGTATTCAAAAATTTAAAGACAATGTTTATGACATTGTTCTACTCGATATTATGTTGCCAGGCATGTCGGGTGATGAAGTGCTTGATACCTTAATTGGTTTAAATCCACAGCAAGTTGTCATTGCGATGACCGCACATGGCACCATAGATTTAGCTGAATTAATGCTTACTAAAGGTGCAGCTGATTATATTCAAAAGCCTTTTAGAGCCGAGCAGTTAAGAAAAATTTGTGATATTGCCATTAAACGAGAAGATTTTCTTGTGGCAACTCAACAATTTGCTTTAAAAAGTAGAGCATTAGAAAGTGAACAGCAAAAGTACGATTCTCTTTCAAAACATCATTACCGTATTCTTGATAGTTTAGGTAGTATTGTTATTGAATTAACCTCGGCGGGGCGTATTTCGTTTTTAAACAATGCTTGGTATAAATTAACAGGCTTTATGATTTCAGAGAGCATTGGTAAACCTTTTAGCAACTTTATTGAAGAAGACAATTTTCAAACTAAGCAATACATTCAAGAGTCTATTACCAAATTACTTTTAGAAGAGCTAACCCAAGATAGCTTAGAATTTAAGCTTAAAAAGCGTGATGGACAAATTATTTGGTGTGAAATAAACCTTTCACCTCACTATGATGAAAGTGAGCAAATTATTGGTATTTCAGCCACTATTGATGATATTAGTGTACGTAAAAAAGCTGAGCATCGTTTACAACACGTTGCCTTACATGACTCTTTAACGGGTATTCATAATCGTTATTATTTTGATACCGAATTATTTAATGCAGCTAGTATTGCCAAGCGTAGTGGGCTTGAACATGCATTGCTTTACCTCGATTTAGATCACTTTAAAATTATTAATGATTCTCAAGGTCATAAACAAGGCGATCTCGTATTAAAAGAGGTTGCTAGATTGCTAAAAGAACGTACGCGAGCAAGTGATGTGCTGTGTCGTATTGGCGGTGACGAATTTGCAATGTTATTGATGAATACTAACTTACAAGGTGCAAAAGAAGCTGCTGCGGAAATCTGTCAGGTAATTGCTGATACCAGTTTTTGTTTTAATGAGCAAGTTTATAAGCTCAGTTGCAGTATTGGTATTGCCATCATTAATGGTAACGCTAAATCGGAAGATCTTTACTTACAACAAGCTGATATTGCTATGTTTGCGGCAAAAGAAAGTGGCCGTAATCGTGTTCATGTTTTTTCTGAAAAAGATGAAACCACAGAAAGCTTAAAGCAACGCTTTGAATGGTCACAAAAGTTACAACAGGCACTTGTTGAAGACTGTGTTGTGTTGCACTTTCAACCTATTGTAGACGTTGCAACAAAAAAAATTGAGTGTTACGAAGCGTTAGTGCGTTTACTGATTGACGATGAGCTTGTCTTCCCTGATAAATTTATACCTTCCCTTGAAAAAGCTGATGATATGAACCTATTAGATCGGCATGTTATTAACAAAGCACTGAGCTTAAAACAGCAGCATGGTGTTCTAACAAGAGTGGCTATTAACCTTTCGGCTCAAGCTTTTTCTGATGAAAGCTTATTTACTTATATTGCTGAAAAACTTAGTGAGTATCAAATAGATCCTGACACCATTATTTTTGAATTAACCGAAAGTGCTAGTTTGTCGAATATTACCGCTACACAGCGTATGGTGAATGGTTTGAATGAGCTAGGGTGCCATTTTTCAATCGATGATTTTGGTACCGGCTTTAGTACGTTTGCCTATTTAAAACAAATTCCTGCTGGTAGTGTCAAAATTGACGGCTCTTTTGTTAAAGATATGCTGCATGATCCTACCGACAG
>WFQC01000157.1 GCA_015487235.1 Alteromonadaceae bacterium | reverse complement strand
ATGTTTAGCTTTTTTATTTAAAGAAGATTCAAGGCGCTTAACGCCCTTAACTCGTTTTTGTTTAAAGGCAATAAATTGCGTTTCGTCAGTTACCGCAGCTATTTCATTAATAGCGACGTAATCCAATAAACGAGCTAACCATTTATCAATGGCTAACTTTTCCAATTCCTCTGAGTTTTGCGCGTACAAACGTAGCTTTGAACCAAGTGGAAATGAATGGTTATAATACTCAGGAAATGACACCGCTATTTTAGAATTGCGTAAAATCTTACTATCACCATGCTTTAGTTTACGTTCAGCCTCATAACCATGTTCAACAAGTGCAATATGCACTTGTTGAAAGACTTTTTGCCAGATGAAGCCTAGGTTCACTTCATCGTCAGGCAATAGCTGGAGTTCTATATAAAAATCCATATTTTTTCCTATTTGTTATCTTTCACCATTTGGAATAAGCCTCCTCTGATCAAATTAGCTATCACAAAAGCTTTATCTTCTTTGCTTACATCTACTTCTTTTTTGATAATCCACTTTTCAAGCAATGAATATAAATCATTTGCAGGTTTATTTCCTGAGCGATAGGCTTGGTTTCGTTGAGTTACCGCCCCCCAGGGTTCTATTGCTATTGGGCTAACATCATGTTCATTGGAATACCATGTATCTATAGTTTTTATAGCATTACTAATTTTTACATCGTGCATACCTGCTTGCTCGTCTTTTCTAAATAGCTTTTTTCCTTTTTCTGTGATCATTTCTTGAGATGGATATACTTGCTGCATGGTGCCCAATTTAACGTATGCCTCAACTGACAATAAGACAAAATCATCTTCTGATAACAATCCCTGTTTTATAGCATTAGCCAAAGTTTCAAGGTCAGATTGAGCTTTTTCACATTTAGGATTTATATAATCAAAGTCTTTTAAAGAATAATCGTACGCATTAAAAGTAAGATTTTTAGAAGGTTGCTTTTCATTTTCACCATTACTACGTATCGAACTGTCAATCTTTACTTTTATTTTAATATCTTCAGCACCAACTCTATTTCGCCATAAAAATCGTCCATTAGCGATGTTATATGCAAAGCGATAAGCCAAAATAGGAATTAATTCCGTCTTATCTTGCTCAATTTTGGTTTCAAGTAATTCTTGAAAATCAGGACGATTACATGCTTCTGGCTTACTTAGCCCACCAATGACTCGGACTGTGTATTTCAATAAAAGCGTATCAGCACCTTCTGGTAAGGTAACACTGTCGCCACCTGCGGCAACTGGATTAGGTTTTGCTCTATCTGATTCTGCTGTTTTAAAGCTACTTTGTGTTCCTAATGTTTTTACAGGTTCAATTTTTAAGGGCTTCCAAGCTTTTACTTCATACTCTTTTCCATCTTTATTAACTTTAATGACTTCAACATCTCTATTCTTCCATACACCTGAATATAACAAACCATGCGATGCTTCCAATTTACGCTTGAAAGATAAGATACTTGGTTTTTGTATGGTTAGAGTTTCTGTTGCTTTAGTTTTTTTAGCTGACATAACTTTTCCTTTTTAACATAATTACAATTAAATACTGTTTGACATAACACATGAATACAATCCAACCTCTGAGTTGTATTCATGCCGCCAAAAATATTGCTTCAAGTTTTCAAATTTAATACGCCTAACAAATACCCATTTAGCGATACTGTATGTAGCCTCGGCAAAATAAGCATTCTCAAAATCACCTTGTTTTTCAGGGGTGGACTTAATCCCCCTCAAGTTTTCAATTTCACTTACATCTTCCGATATTCGCCTATAACCATTCATAATGGGCACTAAATACCCTTGTGCTGGTTTAGCTACCAACTCCCAATTAGCGTCAGTCTCTGCATTTGGAACTATGTATTCTTGCCACTGCTTTAAAACATCATCTGGAATTGAGTTTGCCTTTTCAGAAAAAAAATGTTTTAACTCACTAGGTATCGAGGATTGGTCGTACGGCTTACTCAAATGCTCTTGCCATGTTTGAACAATCTCTTGTTCTTTTTGTTCTTCAGACTCATCTAATTTTTTAAAATAGCCTGTCAGTTTTTTATAATCAGGTCGCGCTTTATACTTAATACTTGCAAAATCTAACCACGCATCAATTTGGTCAAGCCCTAATAATTTTGACTTATCATAGTGCTTTAGAAATTCCTCTGATGCATCTTGCAAAATATAACCCGGCATTAATTTACGCTTAACTAGAAGCTGATTACTATTATTGGTATCATCTAATGCTAAAACGTCTATTTCTTTTATTGCTATGACTGAGCCACCAGCTATCCTCATCGTAGAAACAGCGTGACTTAGATAATCAACAAACGCATCTTTGCTGTTAGCACTAACACGCCCTTCAATAGGAATTAACAACGAAATGAGCATATCCATACGCCCTTCTTCAATGCGTGTCATGGTTTTACTGCGTTTATCACTTTTTGTGTCAGAGTAAAAATTAGCGCCTCGCTTTTGGCTAAACCGAGTAATTTGATAATCATTTTCATAAGTGTGGTGCTGATGTTCGTGTACAACCACCATAACCTGATTACTAATGCCGATTTTAGAAAAAGAAGATTTTTGATTATTTAATGCTAAGGCATGAACAAAACCAAGAAAGCCATTAATTGAAGGAAAGCCCCAAGTTAACCCTGCTACACAATTAGCATCTTGCACTTGAATTTTATTGATAAGAATAAATTGAGTCATTTCGAAACTTCCTCCACCTTTATTAGCTGTTTTATTTCATCTTTAAAATCGCGTAATTCAGGTGCAAAACAATCACGCCAAACTTTTTTATGCCATTCCGTACCTGTAAACTTTTTATTACTTTTTTCCAATGCTCTGTTTAACCAATTAGCAAAATCATTGATAACATCTCCCTGCCAAGCACTTTCATTTAACTGTTCAAGCGCCCGTTCTTCAGCATGAAATGGATCTAATAACAACTTGTATTCTTGACGTAATTTACATTCTTTAGATAAAGACCAACCCGCTTTAAATTCCTGCATACTGTACACATATTGAAAAAACTCCTCGACAATTTGACCACACCATTTTTCTAGCCATTTCTTTTTTTCAGAAGCTTTAACACTTTTATTTACCAAAGAAAACCGAACTAAAAAATCAGCCATGTAAGTTAAAGTGTCTTTCACTCGAGTTTTACTAAACGCTTTATCATCAAATACAGTTTTTACTTGCATGGGTGGCTTTGTGATTTTCTTGTATTTAGGTGGCGAGCAAGGAAGTAAATAACTTAATCCGTTAGCTGTTATATTCAACAGTGAAACATTCTGAGGTTGACCGTTACCATATTCAACAGTCGCCAAACTTGGGTAACTAATTGAAACATTCTGGTGATATTTATCTTTTTTTTTCTGATTCATAATATCGCGATTTAAATCACTAAAACGTTGTACATAAGCCCGCTTATAGATTTCGTGGCTCAAAGTAGATGAGTGTAAAATCGCTAATAAATGGTACTGTCGTACATATTGGTTATGCAGATGAGGAAAATAAATTTGTTTTGCCCTGCCAACTGTCTTTATTGATTTGTCAGCGATCCAAGCTTTAAACTGACTTTCCCAAGTTTTCATTTCATCTTTCAGCAACCTAAAATCGTTTAAAAAACTGAAATCATTTTCAATCACACAGTCATAAATCATCTCATTTTTAAAGCTTACTCCTAAAAGTCGCACTAACTGAATGATTGCGCCATTATGGTGAGTAAGATCATAATCTCTATTTTGAATTGCTCCTGTAGATAAATAATCTAAAGCCTCTATTTTGCTATCATTTATACCAGCATTGATATCAGCGGAGTGAGAGAATTTAAGTGGGTGCGTAACCTTAGTGATTAATTTATTAGGTTCTGGCACTTTATAAGGTGATTTATTTTTAATAACCCAGTTATACACAAAACCTTTTATATCATCTGAAATATTATTCTCTCGAATTTTTAATAATGCTTGTTTATTAGATTCAATATGTTTTTCCAATTTACTTATATTCTTTGGAGCTTTTTCAGTTTTTAAAGCAGTAAGCTTTTTTTCGTAAGCTGCTCTAGCTTTATAAAGTTCAGACTCTTTAATTTCATTTTCAAAGAACTGAACAATAGCATCAGTCCAACTATTTATTTGCGGTTCAATCATAATCTAATTCCCTAAACAACCCTAAAAACTCGTGATATGTGTATGTATATGAAATATTTTTATTTTCAGTAATTCTAACTTCACCAAACGACTTGGCTATTTGTTCTAATGATTGATCAAAATCATTCGCCAATCTTTGGTAAATTTTTTGACTATCTAGCTCAACCCATATTGAGTTACTTGAATTGAGACTAAGTAAATCATTCAATTCAATTACGCCGTTGTTCGCGCCCCATTCGGCAGGATAAACATTCTCATTTTTCCGTTGAAAATACAGAAAATCATCATTGTTAATAAATAAATGAAAAGCTTCATCTTTGCGTGAATATCTAAATTTTTGCTGATTCTGAATTTCTCCACACCAAAATGGTGAATTTACCCACCAACACTTTGCTGCATTTTTAGACTCTAACAGCTGTAATTCCAATGCTTTATGCTCCAATGCGACTAAATTAATTTTCGCATTTTCTTTATAATTAGTTGGTGACATTATGCGTTGAATTGAGTTGATTTTTTGATATTGATGCTCGTCTAAAACCTCTTTTAAATCATGCTTATCCATTTTAAGTTCTTTAAGCTCAAAACCTGGCTCATCAAAGCATACCGATTTACCGTTTAAATTTTTAATATTCTTATCTAACAATAAAATATTTGGCGATGTTGGTACTTTATTTCGGTGTCTTAAAACCCTACCGGCAATTTGAATAATTGACCGCATTGAACTTGGTTCAATAATCGCCCAATCGTAATCATGATCCCTGCCAACCTCTGCTACGGGAGAAGCTAACACAATAAAAATATGATGTGCTTCTTCAAAATTCTGTAGGTTATCCACAAACTCTTTTGGTGGCCATACATTTTCTTTCGAGTTTCGCTTTAGATACAGGTCAAGCTTACGTTCAAGATAAGACCTAACTGCCAAAGGAAATTTACTGTGATACACACACAAATGAATTCTTGTATCGGGTTGACCCACTTTTAATTTTAAAAATTCCTTTGCAACGGCAACCATAGGATCAATGTTTGCCATACGAATTAATCCAATGGATATATGCTTATTGCCTATGTTGATATAATGCTGGTTATGTAGTTTTAGTGCACCTGATTGAAATGTTTCTGCAACGGCTTGAACAACAGATCTTTCAACACTTTTTGTAATTGCTACAATCTCAGCAAGGTGTTTTTCACACTTAGTAGAATCTAAATATTTTATCCGTTCCCTAATAAATTTTTTGTGCGCGTTTTCATACGAAGAAAACGTAGTAATTTGCTGGTCTTTAGTTTTATTTTCATCAAACCATGCGCAAGTTATTTCACCGTTCCAACCGCCCAAATTAGCCTTGGCATACTGCGACCAGCCAGCTTGATAGGCTTGAAAAGCAGCATACGTTAATGCTAGAGGCATAGTCGCTGTAGAGAGTAAAACTCGACTACCTAACATTCCTGCCCAATGAACTAAGCGACAGAGTGCAGGCAGATCTTCTAAGCCAAAATCATCGGGCTCATCAATCACTAAATCTGAAGTCAACAGTCGTAGCATTGGCGCAATTTGTTTACCTCCTTTTATACCTTCAGTGGCTGGAATTAAGTGATCTACTGTACATACCAAGATAGGGGCTTGAATTAACTTTTCAATTCGTTCGTTTTCAGTAGTCCACGTCGATAAACTATGTTGAATTCGCTTGCCCGTATAATCAACATGTAAATCTCGATCTAAATAGTCGTTCTGAGACTCGCTACCTGTGTCGCTTCTGTATTCATAGTCAGTCCCTTGCATATCGACTTTAGTGGTCTCTGCATTTTCAAATAATTGTTTTACCGCTATACCACCAACCGCTATTGCTAACTGTTCGTCAGTAAGTTCTAATTGATTTCGATATTCCCGCCCCGTTTGCAATGTTAACGTGCGCAGCCCCAAAGCTACGCTAAACCGTCTTTTACCTGATTTTTCACCTAACGCATACATAATTTTGGCATTAGCTAAAGTTTTTCCTCGCCCAGTGGATGCCATATTTATTCCGAAAAAACCATTTTCTTGAGTATTTTTACTCAATATTTTTGCTAATTTTTGAGCTTGGTTTTGCCACCCAAATTGGAGATACTTATCTTCATCATTTTTAGATACTTTGCTCTCTAGAAAGTCATTATTTTCAAGTGATACCAGCTCATGTTTAAAAGAAGGTAAAGCTAAAGCAATTTTTTTAGCTTCAAATGCAACGCCAATTAAATGCTCATCTAACTGTTGTTTTAACGCCTTAGTTTTACTGTGTGTATTGGCATACACCTCATAGTTTGATGAGCGCCAGCGTTCTTCTCTATCACGTTTATCATTTGACCAATAATGATCAGCCAGCATTAAACATAAGCGTGCTGTATGCGAAGTAAATATGTGATCAGATAAAAAGTCGACACAATCTATACTTGAAACTATTTTTAATGCCGAAAGTGCAATATCCTTAGCATTATAACGCCATGCATCACTTTGATATGGCAGCCCAGATTCAACAAAAGTCCAATTATCAATTACAAATTCTTGCAACTCATTGCAATTATAAGAATTCCAAATAGCACTAAAATCTTCTGTAACCCATTCATCAATATCTTCTATTGGTGCTGCATCAACACCATCTTTCCAGCTTGGTGATAATGGCAATTTATGGTGAGTTAAAATTAGCCAAGCAACTAACTTTGCAAAAGGGGGTAAACTTATAAATGGATGATTACTACCCACTTTCCCATCTAGTTTTTTTCCATCTCTAAAGCATTGATTTATTTCATCAGGATTAATATTTGTCAATGCTGTAAGCCATTGCTTATCATTCCCGTATGTTTCCACAAACGCTTGAAATAATCTAAGAGAAATCCACTCATGACGAAATGGTTCATATGTCTTTGAACCTTTATTGCGCAACTTTTTAGGAAGCAATTTATTCTGGAATAAACTATTCGCTTTACCAAAATCATGAAATAAACCGGCAATAGCGACGGAGTATTTAATTACTTCAATCGTTTTCCATTGATTGTTATCCATAAATTGTGTCAACTCTTTACCTGTATTATTCACCGGCACTACGCCCTCAGCATTAAACTTACTTTTATTGCCCACCACCCACAAAAATTGACTTCTGGCGCGTGAGCGAATCCAATGACAACTCACTGCGGTGCTTTTACTGGCAGTTTGGCGGAGCATTTTTTTAACCGTTTGTAAGCCGTCTTCAGTGATCACCGTTTGCCATGTGTTATCACCAATGCGATTAGCAAAAGCATCAAGTACTCTACGGGTTTTCTTGAGGGCGTTTTTTTCACATTGACTGATAAAAGTAACCATCATAACGGCATTTCCTCATTGGCTTCTTGCCCCTGCAATGCAACGGTTTTAACTTGCTCAAACATAAAATCTAGCGCTTTATGATCGGTAAAAGCTTGTAATACTTGTTGACGAAATTCTTGTTCGGTAGCATTTTCTTTAGCACAAACAAATGCCCACGGTAATACAATGGCATCTTTAATTAAATCAGCAATATCAAATACTAATGCGCCACGACGGGTTTTCCCGTGCATTACGGCAAAACCATGCGGAATACCTAAGACCCAAAGTGTGGTAGCAGCTAAGCCGTAAGCTAAATAATTGCCGTGATTTAAAAAATCATTCGCTAAGTCGGTTGAATTGTGTTGTCTCGTAAAGCCTTCTGTTTTAGTCGTATTAGCCGCAAATTTATAGAGTGCTTTGGTAAGTTGTGCTTCGGTAAGTAATATGTCTGATGATTTTATCGCCGTTGCCATGCGTTCGTTAAAACGCATTAGTGCGCTTTTAATGCCACTATCGTTCATGGTAAAGCCTTCGTTTTTTAAATCTCGGTCTTTACCCCAAATTTTATGAAGAAATTCAATACGCGCTTGTTGGAATTGTTTGGCGGCAGCAAGACGTTTTTCATCATCAAACCAAAACTTCATCCAACCTTGTAAGTATTCTGTAGGACGATATTCTGATTGTGGCGTAAACCATTCTATAGGTTGTTCAACATCGTTCGCCATATATAAGGGTGTACCACCACCGCCACTAAACCCAATTAATACGCCTGCTTGTGCAAGCATTCTTACTGCAGCTTGAGTAATTGAGGTGCCGTTCCCTAAAAGTAAAACTGTGGTATTAGCAATAGGAATATTAAAATATAAGTTTTCTTTCTGTGCCTCGGTTAAATACAATACACGCCCGTCTTTTTGCATTACCCGACAATATTCAAGATAAAACAAATTAGCACGTTTTGAATGCAAAATAGCTTTTAAATCACTTGGTGATAAGTCTTTCATAAATACAACGTCTCCTTGTTTTCACTTAAATTACTTGGCTTTTGTTTATGGCTCAATACTGTATTTTTAACCCGTAAAAAAACTATACAGGTAGTGTAAGAGCTATTTAGGTAAATATTGGCTGATACTTTTCTGACATTCTGGCGTTAGTATTATTTGCTGTTCTTCTGGCGTATTTTTATAACCATCGATACGCAAGCGAAGTAGTAAGTAATTAACCAGTGCTGCGCGAGTACGAATTATTTTTTTGCCGTTTTCCATTTGAAAATCGTTAGCGATAATCTCTTGTTGTTTAGCATTTAAACGGGGGTCTGGTTGAATAACAATATCAACCATAGTTTTCCATTTTTTGTCTTGTTCTGCGCTATGAGTTGCTTTGCCTTCAAAAATAGCTTCACCATTAAAACGCGATAAGGTGAAGTCTCTAAAATCTTGGTTTTTACAACAAAAAGCGCGTACATGCCAACGCAACCCATCAAAAATTAGTGCGTGGGGTTCTATAATTCTATCGAGATAATCGGGGCTTGAAAGAGAAATATAACCAATATCAATGGCTAATTTTTCTCTTATGGCTTTTAAAATGGGGCGCACTTGTTCGGCGTTTATATTTCTTAATGGGGCTTCTACTTCAAAGGCACAAATGGCAAGCTTTGACTGTATATGGTTACTGCTGTCAGCTACTATTTTTAAATAATCGGAAAAGTCAGCAAGGTTTATATTCGCTTGAAAGTGTTTATTAATAACATAAGCTTTTGCTGATTGGTCATAATATAAATTATTAGGGTATTGTTCTCTATAGGCTTTTAATAAACTGCTAGCATGTGCTCGAGTAATATCAAATTTTTCGATTAATGGGCTGGTGTTTATTTGCCCTTCCCACCAAATAAGTTGTTCAATGAAGTGAAAGCGCGATTCTGCTAATTTTTTACTCATAATCCATTATATTTTAGAGACTGCAACTGTGTATCTATAACAACATGTGTTTATAGAAAAAACAATTGATTTGCGTCATAAAAGGAGGTTTTAGGGTTTAAAAACTTAGATGCTGAAATAAATTCAGTATGACGTATTTGCCCTTGTCATCCTGACGAAAGTCAGGATCTTATAAATAGACTCAATTCTGTGTAAAAAAGCCCTAAAATAAGTTTAGGGCTTTGTCAGTAAAGCGAAGAAAAGTTTAAAGAAATTATAGAGCTTTAAAGATTTTCTCTACGCTGTCTTTAGCATCACCAAATAGCATTTGGGTATTTTCTTTAAAAAACAAGGGGTTTTGTACACCCGCATAGCCTGTATTCATAGAGCGTTTAAATACCACAACATTTTTAGCTTTCCACACTTCTAATACAGGCATACCAGCTATAGGGCTAGTTGGGTCTTCAGCTGCGGCAGGGTTTACCGTGTCGTTTGCCCCAATAACTAAAACGACATCGGTTTCTTCAAAGTCATCATTAATTTCATCCATACCAAGCACAATATCGTAAGGCACTTTCGCTTCAGCCAGTAATACATTCATGTGTCCGGGTAAGCGACCTGCAACAGGGTGAATACCAAAACGTACTTTTATCCCTTTTTCAATTAGCTTTTGTGTCATTTCGTAAACAGGATATTGGGCTTGCGCAACTGCCATACCGTAGCCTGGTGTAATAATAACTGACTTAGCATTTTTGAGTAAGTCTGCCACAGATTCTGCATTAGTTTCAATGTGCTCACCATAGTCAACATCAGCTGCTACTTCAACATTCGTACCAAAACCACCCGCTATTACACTGATAAAAGAGCGATTCATTGCTTTACACATAATATAAGAGAGTATTGCACCCGATGAGCCCACTAATGCCCCAGTAACAATTAATAAATCATTACTGAGCATAAAGCCCGCAGCGGCCGCAGCCCAACCAGAATAAGAATTTAGCATTGAAACAACAACCGGCATATCTGCACCACCAATAGATGCCACTAAATGCCAACCAAAAACTAAAGCGATAATTGTCATCAAAAATAGTGGCATATTACCACCACCATTTTGCACAAAAACAATCATTAAAATAAATGAAATAACGCCAGCAGCAAGATTCATTTTATGACGATGGGGTAACATTAAGGCGCTTGAATTGATAATGCCGCGTAATTTACCAAAAGCTACCACTGAACCTGTAAAAGTAACTGCACCAATAAAGACTCCTAAAAACACTTCAACAAGGTGAATATTCATGGCTATTTGCGCTTTAGGATCTATAACAGTTATAGCTAATTGTGCCAGTTCATTATTAACGACATGTGTTGCTTCAAAGTAACTATTATAGCCAACTAATACCGCAGCTAAACCAACAAAACTATGTAATATAGCAACAAGTTCAGGCATTTGTGTCATTTCAACTTTTCGAGCAAGTCGCAAACCAATAAAAGCACCAATAGCCATGGCAACAAAAATAACGCCAACACTTGAAACGCGTTCATCAGCAATAGTAGCAAGTAAGGCGATTGCCATACCAACAATGCCGTACCAATTACCTGTTTGCGCGGTTTCTTGTTTACTTAACCCCGCTAAACTAAAAATAAATAACAATGCAGCAATAATATAAGCGGCACTAATAAATTCTTGTGAAAATTCCATTATTAAGCCCCTTATTTTCTAAACATTTTTAACATGCGATCAGTAACCATAAAGCCACCCACAATATTAATAGTGGCAATAAGTACTGCAATTGCCGCAAGTATTTGTATCACAATATTGTCTTGCCCTATTTGCAATAAAGCGCCCACAATAATAATGCCTGATATGGCATTAGTAACACTCATTAAAGGCGTGTGTAGTGAGTGGCTAACATTCCATACGACGTTGTAGCCGATAACACAAGAAAGTACAAAAACAGTAAAATGAGAAAGAAAATCAGCAGGCGCAACACTCGCAACCCAAGCAAACAACACAGCGCCTGCAAGCATAAACCAATGTTTTTTGTGGCTTGTTTCTTCTGGTTTTTCTGGCGCTAAGGCTTTTGCTTCTGCTTTTTTAGACGCTGGTTTTGCTGGCGCGGCACTCACTTGAATAGGAGGCGGTGGAAATGTTATTTCCCCCTCTTTTACAACCGTCATATTTCGCACAACAACATCATCAAAGTCTATTGCTAACGTACCGTCTTTTTCTTTGCAAAGTAACTTCGTCAAATTCAATAAATTGTTAGCATAAAGTTGTGAAGCTTGATTGGGTAGGCGCGAAACTAAATCAGTATAACCTATAATTTTAACGCCATTTACGTTGTTTACCTTGCCCGCAATAGTTAATTCACAATTACCGCCACCAGCAGCAGCTAAGTCAACGATAATGCTACCAGGCTTCATTGAATGCACCATTGCTTCGGTAATTAATTTGGGGGCAGGTTTACCGGGGATCATCGCTGTAGTTATTATAATATCAACATCTTTAGCTTGTGCAGCAAAAAGCGCCATTTCAGCTTCGATAAAAGCTTTACTCATTTCTTTAGCGTAACCGTCACCACTACCGGTTTGTTCGGGCTCTTCATAATCAAGTTCTAAAAACTCGGCCCCCATACTTTCTATTTGCTCTTTCACTTCAGGCCTAGTATCAAACGCACGAACAATAGCACCTAAGCTGCCTGCTGTACCAATAGCGGCAAGCCCTGCAACACCTGCACCTATTACCATCACTTTGGCTGGGTCAACTTTACCAGCCGCCGTTATTTGCCCGGTTAAAAAGCGACCAAAATGATGGGTTGCTTCAATAACTGCACGATAACCTGCAATATTTGCCATCGCACTTAATGCATCCATTGACTGTGAACGCGTCATACGCGGCACCATGTCCATCGCTAAGGTGGTAATTTTTTTAACTTTTAAAGCTTCAAGTAATTCAGGATTTTGTGCAGGTGAAATAAAGCTAACCAGTATTGCACCTTCTTTTAATAGCTCAACTTCATCAAGCTTAGGGGCATTTACTTTAAAAATAATATCAGCTTGCCAACATTTTTTCTTGGTTACTATTTCGGCGCCTTGTTCGGTGTATTCTTCATCGGTAAAACTGGCCTTAGTACCTGCTCCTTTTTGAATTTGAACACTAAAGCCAAGCTTGAGTAAACCTTTAACTGTGGAGGGTGAAGCCGCAACACGATTTTCACCCGTTAGAGATTCCTTGGGTATGCCTATAATCATAAGTCACCTACTTATTATTTTAATGAGTTTTTCTTATTAGATTAATGTTTTACCACTAATTGAAGAAAAATCATACAGGCAATTTATGTAAAAAAGCTATTTTGGCTATTTAGTCAATGAATAAGGTAAAATTATTCAGAAAAATGAAGTCATTATCGTGAGATTTTATCGGACTCTGAGCTATGGTAAAAACTTCAGATAAATAATAGGGCGCGTTTATCTTTGGAGTATATTTTTGCAACAGTTTGTTTGGTATTTATACAAGGCAGAGTCTGTGCGGTGTGGTTATTCCACACAAGCAGGTAACAACGTAGTTAGCAGGAATTTAACCTCTAATCTAAATCATTCAATGGCCATGTAACAATATGATCTTCAAAATCATCTAGCTCTATATCATTATCTTTTACTATTTTTCCACGTACCGACATACCCGCTTTATGCATAGCTGATTTCTTACCGTTATGCAGCAAAGGATGCCAAGAAGGTAAACCTCGTCCTTCATTTAAACGACGATAAGCACAACTGGGTGGCATAAAAAATATTTGATCTAAATTATCTTGGCTTAACTGCACACAATCAGGTACTAATTGTGTGCGTTTATTGTATTGTGAACATTGACAGGTTTTTTCATTCAACAAATAGCAGGCAATATTGGAATAAACCAATTGCTCACCCTCTTTAATGTGATCTGTTGGTTGTAGCTCTGTGGCTTCATCTGTTGTTTCATCGTCAATAAACTTATTTAAGCAACATTTAGCACAGCCATCGCATAGCGATTCCCATTCTGCTTTACTCATTTCTTTAAGTGATTTTGTTTGCCAAAAAGGGGCGCTAGAAGAAGTGTTTTTAGTCATGTGTAAAATTGGTTAAACCTGTTTATACCCTATTATAAGTCAGAACCTGACCTACGTCAGGATGACAATATAAAAATGAGTAGTCATGTAAAAATAACGAAATAGAGCTTTGCTATAAAGCTCTAACCATTATTTAATTGGCGGAAATTTAATACGATCAGATAAATGCCCTACCGATGAAACAAAATAATAAGATAAATTCCAATGCATTAGGCTTTTGTAATTACTGTAAGCCAAATAAGCACGCCCCTTTTCATCATCAGGAAAAATTAATACAGCATTAATATCCACTTGCGGTAAATTTGTACCGTCGGTACGGCGAACCCCTAAAGCTTGCCACTCTTTTAATGGTTTTTCTCTTTCTTTCCATGCCGCTAACCACTTTTTACGACTACCCGTCCTTTTAGGTATAGCTAAAGAAGTATCAAAGCCTTCGGGTAATTTAACTTGTCGACCCCAAGTAAGCTCATCATTCCAACCTTCTTGCTTTAAGTAATTAGCAACCGAAGCAAAAACATCAGCAGTATTTGTCCAAATATCTTTTTTACCATCACCATCACCATCAACCGCATAAGCAAGAAATGACGTTGGCATAAATTGATTTTGTCCCATAGCACCAGCCCAAGAGCCGATCATTTTATCTGCACTAATATGACCTTCTTCGATAATTTTTAATGCTGCCCATAATTGCTTTTTAAAGAAGGCTTCGCGACGCCCATCGTACGCAAGCGTTGATAAGGCGGAAACTACATTATAGTTACCCGTATAACGACCAAAGTTAGTTTCTAACCCCCACAAGGCAACAATAAAGCGCGGTTGAACACCATATTGCTCCCCTATTTTACTTAATAGTGATTGATGTTTTTTATACAGCTCTCGCGCTTTATCTATTTTCCATTTAGGTAAGCGTTTAGGTAAATAAGTATCAAGCGTTTCTACTTTTTCTGGTTGATTACGATCTGCTTTTATTGCCCGTTTATAGTATTTTATATGGGCAAAAGCTTGCTCTATTACCTTATCACTAATATTTTTTTGTTTGGCCTCTAGCTTTAATTGCTCAACGTATTGTTCATAACTTGGCTTGTCAGTTTTTTGCGTTGAAGTGGTATTTGCGAGAACACTATGGCTACTAAATACAACAAATGAGGAGAATAAAACCAATAAGCTTGCTTTTTTAATCTTTGGCATAGTCACTTTCCTTAGTGGTTTTGATTTTCTGAAGCGGTTTGCGCTTTCATTTGCGCCTTATGCTGCTCTAGCAAGTTTTCAACAGGTGGGGGTAATTGTAAGAAAAAGCCTTTTTCTTTTAACGCAGCTCGCACTTTATTAATATCTGACATTGCCAGTTTATCTTTGGTTGCTAGGTTGATCATGGTAACTAAAACAGGTGTACCAAAAGTTTCCATTAAGGGTTCAGGCACGTCAGAAAAGTCATCGCGTTGTTTAACAAAAAGGTAGGTTTGATCTTTTTTGGCACTTTTATAAATAGTACATAGCATAATGGAGACCTATTACTGTTGGAAAAGTATCAATATAACACGCAGTTTAATTTAGATTCACGTTATTTATCAGATAAAATAAGCGCTTAAACGTAAAATATTGTAATTAATGATTAAGATCCTAGTCTATTAAGTAAATGATCTAAAATTTGCATAGGAAAAATGATATTAGACACCTTCATATTAGAAACTGCTTGCTTTGACGCTATAATACTGAATCTAGTTCTGCATCATAAAAACCATTTTCAGCAAAGGCTTGTAGCTTTTGACCAAATAACTGCCAGCGCCAACCTTGTAAAAAGTCAACCTCATCGCTACGCAACTCTGCATCATTAAGTTTAAAGTACCAGCTTAAAAATTTATTAATTTGCTTTTTAGAGGCAACTATTTCTATGGCTAAATCGGCTTGTTTTGCTTGCTGTTCAATAAAATTTTTTACTTTTTTATAAATGCCCTTATAACCTGGGTATTGATCTAAACGCATAATCGGTTTGGGGTATTGCGCTGGTGTATCTTTCTCCGCTTGCTTTAACACCGCTAACATTGTTTTACCTTGATGACGAACATCTAACATTTCAACACCTTCAAGACTTAACATAAACCCTATATTTTTAGGATTACGTTGCGCTAGCGCAATTAATGTTGTGTCTTTTGCAATAAAGCTTAAGGGTAAATTACGTTGTTTAGCGCGATTATAACGCCACTTAGCAAGGTGTTTCAGTCGATTTAACTGCTCGGCATTTAAACGCCAGCTTTGTTTAATATCTAAATAAAGTAGCTCTTCATTTACCGTAGCAAATTTTTTATCTATTAACTTTTGAGTTTCTTCTAATGCACTATCAAACAAGTTTTTTTCTGCTAATTGTGCGGCTAATTGAGGGTAAATATCAAAAAGATACTGCACGTCGGCACTCGCATATTCTAATTGACGCTCACTAAGAGGTCTTTTTAACCAATCAGTACGCGATTCAGATTTATCTAATTCAACGTCAGTAAAATGTTGAATCATTGCGGCATAGCCCATTGAAATACCATGCCCTAAAAAAGCCATCATAATTTGGCTGTCTATTAAATTTACGGGCTTGCAGTTAGCGGTGCTAAGAAAAACTTCTAAATCTTCTGAACAAGCATGTAACACTTTACGAATATTTGCATTGGTAAGCAGTTGCCAGAACGGGTTTAAATCATCAATAACTAAAGGATCAATTAAAGCCAGTATTTCACCATTATAAACCTGCAATAATCCAAGGTTAGGATAATAAGTGCGAGTGCGAACAAATTCTGTATCTATTGCCAATAGTTTACTTTGCTCAAGCTGCTGACAAAGCACATTTAACGCTTGTTGATCTTCAATTAATTGATATTGCACTCGATACCTCTACTGCTTGATCGTAACAAATTAAGAACGACGGCGGCGTGTTGCCTGCTGTTTGTGTCTTAATTGGTGCTTTTTAACTGAACGACGAATACGGCGGTTTTTAGCGTTATCCATCATTTTCTCATCGACTCTCACTTTACTTTTTGTCTCTAAAGGTAAGCCAACTAATTGGCGAAAGTAGTTAACCTCTTTTAACGGTAATTCAGCCCAACCACCAAGCGGTAGCTGTCTTTGCATATTGATATCACCATAACGCACACGAATTAAGCGGCTTACTTGTACTTCTTGGCTTTCCCATAGGCGTCTAACTTCACGGTTACGGCCTTCGGTTAAAACAACATGAAACCAATGATTACGCCCTTCACCACCGCGATAGGTTATTTTTTTAAAGCGTGCGGGGCCGTCTTCTAATTTAACACCAGTGCGTAAGCGCTGTAGCATTGCTTCATTTATTTCACCAAAAACACGTACGGCATATTCACGCTCAATTTGTTGAGACGGATGCATTAAGCGATTAGCCAATTCACCATCGGTAGTAAACAATAACATACCTGATGTATTAATATCTAAGCGCCCAACCGCTATCCAGCGTTCACCATCAAGCTTTGGTAAACGGTCAAATACTGTCGGTCGACCTTCTGGGTCTTTACGTGTACACATTTCACCTTCTGGTTTGTTGTACATTAATACACGACACATTTGCTCATCAGCGGCCACTAAATTAACCAAATGACCATCAATACGAATTTGTTCTTTACCTGTAACACGATCGCCTAAATAAGCTGTTTTACCGTCAACACTGACTCGCCCAGCACTGATCATTTCTTCTAAAGATCGACGAGAGCCTTTACCTGCTCGCGCTAACACTTTTTGTAATTTCTCTGTACTATCACCCATTGTATTCGTTACTGGGCGGCTTGAAGATTGTGCACTGCTTGTTTTAGCGGACTTTAATTTATGCTGAGGTTGTTTTTTAGCAGAAGTTACTCGGTTGGTTTTACCACTCGGCTTTTTAGTCATATTTTTTATAGACTTAGCAGGTGCTTTTTTACTTGGCATTGTTATTCTCTTTTCACGTCAGTAAGGTGTTCTTTCTGACTCAGTATTCACTGTTCCTAGTATAACAATTTTTAAGATGATTTTTGAGCGTTCGAGAAAAAAAGCTAAAAAAGATCCTGACTTTCGTCAGGGTGACGTAAATTAGTAAGGATAGCTATACCCATGTTACCTCAAGATACAGGATTCAGCTGGAATTAGAAACGCTTTTAGGCAAGGCATTGATTGAAGAGAATGGTTGTTCCCTTGTCGAAATCAATAATGTAGCATAAAGCGTTTCTAAACCAGCCCTACAGGGATACCTGAGCAAATCATGCTCTTCGTTGCATCTATTTTTAAGGGAGCACCATTAATAAAAAGATGCGCCTTGACCATGAATCGCTCAGGCATCCTGAAACTCGCATCTTGAAGTATCATGGGTATATAAGATCATTAATGATTAGAGCATATTAACCTTTTGAGTTTAAATTTTGTTCAATCTAAATAAATGCATCCTAGTTATCGGTAACATTTTCCATTGCCAGTGAAAACTTTTGTTCCATATTGAGTGTTTTTAATTCGGGTAATTGTTCAAGTGATGATAAGTTAAAATAATCTAAAAATGCTTTTGTCGTGCCATATAACGCAGGACGACCAGGCACTTCTTTATGCCCGAGTATTTTTAGCCAATCTCGCTCTAATAAGGTTTTCATAATATGACTGCTTACCGCAACACCACGAATATCTTCAATTTCACCGCGCGTTATTGGTTGTTTGTAAGCAACTAAAGCCAGTGTTTCAAGTAATGCGCGTGAGTATTTAGGTGCTTTTTCTTCAAACAATACCGCTAAATCATGACTAAATTGTGCCCTTGCTTGAAAACGAAAACCTGAAGCAACTTCGACTAATTCAATACCTCGATGCTGATAATCTTGTTGTAATGCTTTAATAATTGCCTTGAGTTGTTTACGCGAAAGCGAAAAATGTTGTTGTAAATAATCAAGCGTTTGCGGTTTATCTGTAATAAAAATAGCCGCTTCTATTAATGCTTTTTGTGCTGAAGTATAAAGTTCAGCTTGTGTCTCTGCATTGTGTTTGGCCATTAATAATCACCCTGTGTTGATAATGTTAATTGTATTTGCCCCAGTACTTCACTTTGAATACATTCAATTAATGATTCTTTAACCAATTCTAAAATAGCTAAAAAAGTCACAACAACACCTGCTTTACCTTCTTTAAAATCAAACAAGCAGCTAAATTCAACAAAAGGTTGCTTGGCTTGGCTTGCAGCGGTTAATTGTTCAAGCACTTTTGTCATACGTTCTCGAGTTGATAATACTTCACCTTGAATATGGTGATGTTCAAAAGCTTCACAACGCTTTAAAAGCCCTTTAAGCGCATTAACCAAATCGCTTAAGTCAACTTCTGGTGGTGTCGTTGTTTGGGTAAAGTTGTCTGCAAATAATACATTAACCGTATGTAAATCACGTTCTAATCGAGGTATTTGATCAAGCGTTTGAGCCGCTTGCTTGATCACTTCATATTCTTGTAAACGACGAACGAGTTCTGCTCGAGGATCTTCTTCATCGTCTTCAGTTTTAAGTTTCGGTAGTAATAACCGTGATTTTATTTCAGCTAAAATAGCTGCCATAACCAAGTATTCAGCCGCTAATGCTAGTTTTAAGTCTGTCATTAGCTCAATATAGTTCATATATTGCTGAGTAATTTGTGCAATTGGTAAGTCGATAATATCAAGCTTTTGTTTGCGAATTAAATACAGTAATAAATCAAGCGGGCCTTCAAAGTTTTCTAAAATAACTTCTAAAGCATCAGGGGGAATAAATAAATCTTGGGGCTTTTCAACAATACCTTCACCATGAATAAAGGCGAAAGGCAGCGCTTGTTGTTGCATTTCACCCTGCATTTTTTTATTCATGGTGTTATTGGTATCAGTAGTCATTAAAGGGTTATTAAAAGCTTTTATTCAAAGGGTGTTGGGTCGCCTTCACCAACACGTAAAATAACCGCATCACCTTCAGAAAAATCAATTACTGTGGTCGGTTTTTCACCTAAATAGCCACCATGAATAATTAAATCAACTTGATGCTCTAAAATATCACGAATATGTTCAGGATCATATTCAGCCATATCTGCACCAGGCATAATCAAGGTGGTAGACATAATCGGCTCTTTTAATTCAGCCAATAATGCTTGGGTTATTTTATTATCAGGAATACGAATACCTATCGTTTTGCGTTTTTCATTTAATAAACGTTTCGGCACTTCTTTAGAGCCTTTAAAAATGAAAGTATAAGGCCCTGGAGTATTATGTTTTAACAACCGAAATGCTGTGTTATCAATACGAGCATACTCAGAAATTTCAGATAAGTCTCTACAAACTAAAGTAAAATTATGCGTTTTAGAAATATCTCGAATGCGACAAATGCGCTCAAGAGCTTTTTTATCGCCAATGTGGCATCCAATTGCATAACCAGAATCGGTAGGATAAACCACAACAGCACCTTGGCGGATCATATCAGCAGCTTGTTTCATCAACCGCCCTTGTGGGTTTTCAGGGTGAACATAAAAAAATTGGCTCATAATACTATTCCTTCTTTAATGCCACAGTTGCCACACCGGTATTGCTTTTTCAGGCATGGCAAGATTTCGGCCTAAATCGCTCCAACGGCTAGGATAATGAAAGTCTGAACCCATTGAAGCATGTAAATTATATTCTAAACAATAGTTTAGCATTAAATCTCGTTGTTGGGGTGCCATTTGTGGTAAAACAACTTCTAGGGCATTTCCCCCGACCTCTTTAAAATGCACAATTAAACGACGTAGCCACTTTCCTGACAAATCATAACGTAAAGGGTGCGCTATTATCGCCACTCCACCCGCTTGATGAATTGTAGCAACCGCTGTTTCTATATCACACCAATCAGGTTTCACATAAGCTCGCTTACCTTTACCTATATATTTGTCAAAGGCTTTTTGCATTTGTGTTACCACCCCACGTTGCAGTAGTGCTTTTGCAAAGTGCGCACGTGTAATCGACCCTTGCTGTGCTAATGCTTTGGCTTCGGGGTAGACCTCGGCAAAACCACATTTAGCAAGCTTTGCTCCTAAAGTTACTGCCCGCTGCTCTCGACGCGCTTGTTGTTGGTTAATTAACGCTTGTAACGATAAACTATTGAGATCAATATTCAAGCCAACAATATGAATTTCAAAGCCCTGCCAAAGTGTGGAAAATTCAATACCATTAATCAAGGTTAATGGTATATTCTGCGCTTTAATATAATCATGAGCAATAGCTAAAGCGGCAACAGTATCATGGTCGGTAATAGCTAAAACATCGAGCTGAAAATTAACGGCTCTATTAATTAAAGCTTGTGGCGATAAACTACCGTCTGAATATTGAGTATGACTGTGTAAATCGATACGACAACCATCTTTAGTAAATATTGAAAAATCTTGCCTTAGGGGGCTTGACACTAAGGTCATAATATTGTCTTCTATAGGGGAATTTATTTTACTATTATTAACTGTAAGTTTACTGACAAGCTCAAGATAATGAAACAAGCAAAACAAACTATTTCTCTGATTTGGTGGTGGCATAACTCAACATAAGTGGGTTGTGAAAGTGCTTGTACGTAAAATAAAGAATAAAATGTACATAAAGATTTTAGAAGCCCGCTTAATTTAAGCGGGTTTTTTCGTTTTACCGAGTGAAATAAATAACAGGTAATACTCAAGTAATACAACGGAGATCACAATGAATAAAGCAACAACATGGTATTTATGGTGGCTATTGCCCATTTATGCTGGATGACTATTAATACCAATTCTATTAGGGCGTTGACCTTTCGAGTTGGTATAAACACACTTTTAGATGAGAAAATAACCATGATTATTATTTTAAAACCCGAAGCAACTGAAGCAGATGCTAACGAAATTCTTGAAAAAATAGCCAGTTTAGGCTTAAAACCACTTTACATGCCTGGCATTGAGCGCACAGTACTCGGTGCTTTAGGCGATGAGCGCATTCTCAGACAACTTCATTTAGACAGCTATCCTATGGTTGATGAAGTCAAGCCCGTATTAAGCCCTTACAAATTAGTCTCTCGCGAGTTACAAGCGCACGACTCTATTGTTCCTATTGCAGACACTAACATTGGTGGCGGTAAATTTACGGTTATTGCCGGGCCTTGTTCCGTTGAAAGTGAGCAACAATTGCTGGGCATTAGCGAAATGATCAAAGCACATGGTATTGCCTTACTACGCGGTGGTGCGTTTAAGCCTCGTACCAGCCCATACAGCTTTCAAGGCTTGGGCGAAGCTGGGCTAAAATTATTAAAAATGGCCAAGAAGCAATACGGGTTAGGTATTGTGTCAGAAATTATTGATCCCAACGATGCTGATTTAATGTATGACTACATTGATTGCTATCAAATTGGTGCGCGTAATATGCAAAATTTTCGTTTACTTGAAGCCGTTGGTAAAACAGATAAACCTGTTTTATTAAAACGCGGTATGAGTGCGACACTCGAAGAATTATTGCTTGCGGCAGAATATATTATCAACTCAGGTAATAGTCAGGTTATTTTATGCGAACGTGGTATTCGCACTTTTGAAACGGCAACCCGCAACACTTTAGACTTAAATGCCGTTGCCTATTTAAAAGAAAAATCTCATTTGCCCGTGTTTGTTGACCCTTCTCATGGTACAGGGGTGAAATCATTAATTAACCCGTTATCTCGTGCTGCCGTTGCGGTAGGGGCAGATGGCATTATTGTTGAAACGCATTTAAATCCTAAAGAGGCCCTGTCTGATGGTCACCAAGCACTTACCGCAGACGACTTTGCTCAACTGATGGCAGACATAAAACCTTTTGTTGCCGCCGCAGGTAAAACACTATGTTAAATACTATTAACACAGAAGTTGGCGCGGTTAATACGCTTTCAGGTTCAGCAAAATACCAAGCTGATCCTTTAGCTGTTTACCAACGCCTTTGTGAAAATAAACCGCATAATATTTTATTAGAATCAGCCGAAATCGATAAAAAGCATCAACTCAAAAGCTTATTACTACTTGATGCAGCCGTAAAAATAGTGTGTAACGGTCAAACAGTTACTTTTACTGCACTGTCGGTTAATGGCGAAGCTGCTCTCGACTTTGCTGAACAAGCTCTGCAACAACAAGCCAAATTAACCCGACAAGCCACAAGCTTAATTGCAGAATTTAGTACCATAACAGCAGCACTTGATGAAAATGCGCGCTTAACCAGCATTAACCCTTTTCAAGCCTTGCGTTTATTTACTCAGCTTGAAAATAAAGACCATCACCCATTTGCAGTATTCTTAGGCGGTGTATTTGCCTTTGACATGATCGCAATAAGTGAAGAATTACCGCAAGTACCTCATGGTGAAAATAGCTGCCCTGACTTTGTTTATTATCTTGCTGAAACCTTAGTAATTATTGATCACGAAAAGCGCAGTTCTGAAATTATTGGTAATGTTTTTTCAGGTAAAAACCAACAAAAATGTTATTTTGAAATTAGTCGCCGTTTATCAAGTATTAAAAGCTTATTAAACCAAGAGTTTAGCCTCACTAAGGTGATAGCAACACAAGCGGCTAACTGCGAGGTAAAAGTAGATATTAGCGATGAAAAATACTGTCAAATTGTTGAACAGTTAAAAGAAAATATTCGCGCTGGCGATATTTTTCAAGTGGTGCCTTCGCGCACGTTCAGTTTAGCTTGTTCCGATCCTTTAGCTGCTTATCAAGCATTAAAGTTAAGTAACCCCAGTCCGTATATGTTTTATTTACAAGACAGTGACTTTTGTATGTTTGGGGCATCACCCGAATCAGCAATTAAATATCAAGCACACAATCGCCAAGTTGAAATTTACCCTATTGCAGGTACAAGACCACGTGGTTTTAGGCCTGATGGTAGCTTTTCGCTCGATTTAGATAGCCGTATAGAATTAGCATTGCGCCAAGATAAAAAAGAGCTTGCCGAACATATTATGTTGGTAGATTTAGCGCGTAATGATATTGCCCGTGTTTCTAAAGCCGGTACGCGTCATGTTGCTGACTTGCTGAAAGTTGATCGTTACTCTCACGTTATGCATTTAGTGTCAAGAGTGTGCGGTACTTTAGCCGATGATTTAGATGCCTTACATGCTTACCAAGCTTGTATGAATATGGGCACCTTATCTGGCGCACCCAAAGTAAAAGCCACTGAGCTTATTCGCCAAGTAGAGGGAAAACGTCGAGGCAGTTACGGTGGTGCCGTCGGCTATTTTACAGGCAATGGTGATATGGATACCTGCATTGTTATTCGCAGTGCTTTTGTTAAAGATGATCTTGCGCAAGTACAAGCGGGTGCGGGTGTCGTTTACGACTCTGATCCTCAAAGTGAAGCCAATGAAACCCGCCAAAAAGCGCAAGCAGTGATCAGTGCTATTTTAAAAGCGAGTAAGGAGCAAATATCATGAGCCAAATCATTGTAAGCGATAATTGCCAACTATTTATGCTCGATAACCTCGACTCATTCACCTACAACCTTGTCGATGAATTTCAATGTTTAGGTTTTGACCCTATTGTTTATCGTAACACCTTATCTGCCGAGTTTATTTTTAAGCAAATAACACACGCAAAAGCACAAGGTAAACAGGTTTTATTAGTTTTATCGCCAGGCCCAGGAGAACCAAGTAAAGCAGGCTGTTTAATGGCATTGATTGCAAAGTGTGCAGGCCATTTTCCTATGTTGGGCATTTGCCTAGGTCATCAAGCGTTGATCGAGTATTATGGCGGAAAAATTATTCGCGCAGATGAAATTATACACGGTAAAGCATCACTGATAGAGCATTGTCAAAGCGGTGCCTTTGCCAATATCGACAACCCTCTACCAGTGGCTCGTTATCATTCGTTGGTTGGCAGTAATATTCCTGAACAACTTACGGTAACGGCTCATTTTACCAATTCGCGCGGTAAAAAAATGGTGATGGCTATTGAGCAAGCTCAACAAGCCATTATTGGCATGCAATTTCACCCTGAGTCTATTTTAACCACTTATGGCAGCAATTTATTAGCACAAAGTATTCAACGATTATTTACGTTGTCGGTAGAAAAGCACACCGCAAACAGTTTAGGAGCGCAACATGACTAACCCACTTTCAACCTTAGTTGAGGGCAACTCACTTTCTCAGCAACAAACAACAGACTTTTTTTCACAAGTGATCCAAGGGAACATAGCGCCAGCATTATTGGCCAGTGTATTAACCGCACTCAAAATAAAAGGGGAAACACCCGCTGAAATTGCTGGTGCAGCGGTAGCTATTCGCAATAATGCCACTGACTTTCCTGTGTTAGATTTTACCGTAGCCGATTGTGTTGGCACAGGTGGTGATGGTGCCAATACCATTAATATATCAACAACTGCGGCTATTTTAGCTGCAGCTTGTGGTTTAAAAATGGCAAAACATGGTAATCGCAGCGTTTCAAGCATGTCGGGTTCTGCCGATTTATTAGAAGCCTTCGGCGTGAATCTCTTTATGTCGCCCCAAACAGCAAAACAATGCCTTGAACAGGCTAATTTATGCTTTTTATTTGCGCCAGCCTACCACGCAGGTTTTAAACATGCGGCTCCAGTACGTAAAGCGATGGGTATTCGTACGCTCTTTAATATCTTAGGGCCTTTAGTTAACCCCGCGCAACCAAGCACAATGCTGTTAGGTGTGTATACGCCTGAATTAATGCAACCGCTAGCACAAGCATTACAATTAACGGGGGTTAAACGTGCATGGGTTGTGCATGGCAGTGGTTTAGATGAAATTGCCTTACATGGCAACACTCAAGTGGTTGAAATAAAAGCGGGACAACTTAGCGAAAAAACGATTTCCCCACAAGACTTTGGGCTAAAAAACTATACGCTTGACGACATTAAAGGTGGCACACCTGAGCAAAATGCTGATGTTATTAAGGCAATTTTATCAGGTAATGGCCAAGCAGCACACAATGCCGCGGTCATCATTAATTGTGCGGCTCTACTTTATTTACATGATAAGGCTGAAACACTTACCGAAGCTGCGTCTATCGCCAATGAAGTATTAATGTCTGGAAAAGGCTTAACAACCCTTGAACAGCTAGTAGCACTTTCAAATAATGCGACCCACACAGGAGCGCAGTAACATGAGTAAGACTAGTAATACTAATGTACTTGAAAAAATTGTCGCCGATAAACGCCTTGAAATAGCCTCTTTAAAACAACAAATGCCATTAGCCCATTTTATTGATGAGCTAACACCAAGTAACAAAGATATGTATGCCGCTTTAAGGCGCTCGCAACAAAAACCTTATGCGGGCTTTATTTTAGAATGTAAAAAAGCTTCGCCATCTAAAGGCTTAATTCGTGATGATTTTGATGTAAAGGCGATCAGCCAAATCTATAATAAGTATGCAGCAGCAATTTCTGTCTTAACCGATAAGAAGTACTTTCAAGGCAGTTATGACTATTTAAAAACAGTGAGTGAAACTGTGACTTGCCCTGTGCTCAATAAAGATTTTTTTATTGATCCCTACCAAGTTTATTTAGCGCGTTATTATGGCGCAGACGCTATTTTACTTATGCTAAGTGTGTTAACAGATGAAGAATATCTTGCACTTGCACAACTAGCTGAACAATATAACCTTGCTATTTTAACGGAAGTTTCAACCAATGAAGAATGTCAGCGGGCAGTAAAGTTAAAAGCTAAAATGATCGGTATAAATAACCGTAATTTACGCGATTTATCAACCGACATCGACCGTACTTTTACGTTAGCACCACAATTACCTAAAGAAGCCATTTTAATTTCAGAATCAGGCATTTACACCCACGAACAAGTCAGAAAACTTGCCCCAGCGGTCAGTGGTTTTTTAGTGGGTAGCTCAATCATGGCAGAAAAAGATATTGATTTAGCATGCCGAGAGCTTATTTATGGCAATATTAAAATTTGCGGTTTAACGCATGCAGCACAAGCTCAACAAGTAAGTCATGTAGGCGGCACGTTTGGCGGCTTAATTTTTGCTGAAAAATCACCACGCTATATTACGTTAGAACAAGCTAAAAACATTGTTAGCCAAGCACCTAAACTTAATTATGTTGGCGTTTTTGTTAATCATAAACGGCAAGAAATTATCGAATGTATTGAAAAGTTATCACTTTATGCAGTGCAATTACACGGTAATGAAGATCAAACCTATATTGAAGCTTTACGTGTGCAAATTAAACAATGTAAACAACCTAATTGCCAAATTTGGCGAGCGGTAGCCGTTGAAAATAAACTGCCCACTTTATCTAAACATGTTGAACATTGCGTACTTGACGGTAAAAACGCAGGTAGTGGTCAAGCCTTTAATTGGCAAATACTCAAGGATAGTCAACAAGATTTATCGACGTGCTTTTTAGCCGGCGGACTATCCATAACCAATATTGAGCAAGCGTTAGAAAATATGCAGCAACAACACTTATTTGGTCTTGATATTAATTCAGGGGTTGAGCGTAGCGCCGGTGATAAATGCCCTGAAAAACTAAGCCAAATTTTTGCAAAAATACGGAATTATTAATCATGACAACCAAAAAGATAAATCAAAACACCTTACCTGCCTATTTTGGTGAGTTTGGTGGTATGTATGTTGGCGAGCTTTTGGTGCCAGCACTTGAACAATTAGAGCAAGCCTTTATTGAATCACAAAACGACGAGGCTTTTTTAGCAGAATTTAATAACCTATTAACGAAATATGCAGGCAGACCTACACCCTTAACGCTTTGTCGCAATATCGTTAAAAACCCATTAGCGAAAATTTATTTAAAACGCGAAGACTTATTACATGGTGGCGCCCATAAAACTAATCAAGTATTAGGGCAAGCGTTGTTGGCAAAACGTATGGGCAAAACAGAAATCATTGCAGAAACGGGTGCAGGGCAACATGGTGTAGCCACGGCTATTGCTTGTTCACTACTTAACTTAAAATGCAAAGTTTATATGGGTGCGGTAGATTGTCAACGCCAGCAACCCAATGTTTTTCGCATGAAATTAATGGGTGCTGAAGTGATCCCCGTTACCGCAGGCTCTGGCACCTTAAAAGATGCGGTAAATGAAGCCTTACGAGATTGGTCTGCTAATTATGAAAAAGCCCATTATTTATTAGGCACTGCAGCTGGGCCTCATCCATTTCCTACCATTGTGCGTGAATTTCAAAAAATGATCGGTGAAGAAGCCAAAGCACAGCTACTGGCAGAAGAAGGTCGCTTGCCTGATTACGTTATTGCTGCCGTGGGTGGAGGCTCTAATGCCATTGGTATGTTTAATGACTTTATTCATGAAGAAACGGTAAAATTAATTGGCGTTGAAGCAGGCGGCAAAGGTATTAATACCAACCAGCATGGCGCAACCTTAGTGGCTGGCTCTAAAGGCATGTTACACGGAAACTACACTTATATTATGCAAAACAAATATGGCCAAATTGAAGAGTCTTATTCAGTTTCTGCGGGGCTTGATTACCCTGCTGTTGGCCCTCAACATGCCTATTTAAAAGAAACAGGACGCGCACAATACTTACCCATTAACGACGATGAAGCATTAGAAGCTTTTCAAGCCTTAGCTAAAAATGAAGGTATTATTCCAGCTTTAGAATCTTCTCATGCTTTGGCTCAAGCATTAAAAATGGCTGATAAAGTCACAGAAGAAACTGTTTTTTTAGTGAATTTATCAGGACGAGGCGATAAAGATTTAGCCCATGTAAACGCCCTACTTTGTCCGCAAGAAAATGTAACCAATGAATTTGAAAACCCAAAAGTAAAACACCGAGGAGAAGCTTAATGTCATCACTTGCAACCACTGCTAAAAGCACACGCTATCAACAAGCTTTTGCTCAACTTGCCAAACAAAAACAAGGCGCGTTTATTCCTTTTGTTACCATTGGCGACCCAAATGCTGAACAATCTTTTGCGCTCATTAAAACGCTTATTGATGCGGGTGCCGATGCCTTAGAGCTCGGTATTCCATTTTCTGATCCTTCTGCTGATGGTATCACCATACAAAAAGCTGCTTTACGGGCGTTAAATTCAGGGATTAATACCGACAACTGCTTAACCATACTCAGTAAAATAAGAGCTTATGCGCCTGATATTCCTATCGGTTTGTTACTGTATGCTAATTTAGTTTTTGCCCGCGGTATTGATAACTTCTACCGTGATGTAGCTAAAGCCGGTGTTGATTCGGTACTCATAGCCGATTTACCTATACGTGAAAGCCAGCCTTTTAGAGACGCGGCATTAAAATATGGTGTTGCGCCTATATTTATTGCGCCCCCGAATGCAAGTGATAAAACACTCGCCAATGTGGCGCAGTATGGGCAAGCTTATACTTATGTATTAAGCCGTGCCGGTGTTACTGGCGTTGATGAAGAAAACAAGCAAAATAAACAAGTCGTCACTCGTGCTAATTCTACCAGCCAATTATTAGATAAACTGAAAGACTATAAAGCCGCACCTTGTGTTATTGGTTTTGGTATTTCAACACCTGAACAAGTAAAAGCTGCTTTAGCAACAGGGGCAAGCGGTGCTATTAGTGGTTCTGCCGTTGTAAAAATTATTGAAGATAATTTAAATCATCCATCAATAATGCTAACTAAACTGGCCGATTTTGTAAAAAGCATGAAAGCGGCAACGCATTGTTAAATTAATATATATACCCATGTTACCTCAAGATACAGGGTTTAGCTGGAATTAGAAACGCTTTTAGGCAAGGCATTGATTGAAGAGCATGATTTGCTCAGGCATCCTGAAACTCGCATCTTGAAATATCATGGGTATATTCAAACTACTTGAGCATAAGCCATTCCAATTGCAAAGAGCGCTTGCACTGGAGTGACTTATGTAAACGTTAGTCTTGATCTTTCCATATATCTTCAGCTTTAAGCTTTAATGTTTTTCTCGCGGATTTTGTTTTCTCTTGTGTTGTTATTTTAGGGTTTACATAAAGCTTTTTCGCTGTTTTTGCTTTATTTGCTCTTACTGTGTCTACCTCACTCGTTTTTTTACTCGTGTTTGCTTCTTTACTAAAACGAATGTTATTAGACTTACCCACTTTTTTCTGCGCTGAAAAATCAATTTTTTTACTGCGTTCTACATAATATTTTTCTTGAATTGCCTTTAAAAAATTACGTAAAAATTGATCTTTACATTGGCGATAATGTTTATGATCTGGCTTTCTAAAAAAAGCACTTAATTCTGCTTTACCAATACGAAAATCTACTTGTTGTAATAGCTCAATAATATCTTCTGCTTTTAAATTTAATGCTATTTTTAACTTCGTTAAAATAATATTATTAGTGAGTTTTTTTTCTGGCTTGGGTTGTTCCCCTGCCCGCTTACCTCGTTTTTCATTAATAAAGCCGTTTAAAAAGGCAGCCAATTGTTGATCAGTACAATTAACATAGCCTTCATCATCTTCTTTTTTAAGCCAGTGTGCTACCTGTTCGCGCGTAACGGAAAAATCAGCCGTAGCAAAAATTTCTACCATTTTTTTATCATTAAAATTAAAGGTATAACGAAGGCGACGTAAAATATCATTATTAGTCAAAAATAAGCTCCAAAAACAAAAAAACTAACACCATTATTTTAACATACTCTAACAATTTATCGCGGCTTATTAACCTTATATCTCGCTCAAAGTTAAAAACACTATATGTAGTGTGACAAAAATCAAAGAGCACAATATATAGTATTCAATTTCAATTTCTATTGATAAATATTGATCTAAATCAAGATTCCCCCCAAGCCAAATACTATATATTGCGACCATAATAAAATTAAACACAAGATATAGTATGACGAGTTTTAATTGTTTAACGCCTACTGTAGTTTTTCAAGAAGTACCTAATGAAATTAGTCTTTGTTTTAGCATTACTGGCTGCAAAGTTGGTTGTAAAGGTTGCCACAGCACAGAATTATGGAGTGAGCATAATGGCACACCACTAAGTAATGAACGCTTTATAAGTTATCTTAAACGCTATCAAGGATTAATTAGTTGTGTCGTGTTTTTTGGAGGCGAGTGGCAAGCCCCACAACTTGTTGAAAAGTTAATAATCGCTAGAAAATTCTCATTAAAAACTTGCCTTTATTCTGGACAAGATCACATCAGTATTAATATTTCTCAACATTTAACTTACTTAAAAACAGGTGCATGGCAAGCTGAATTAGGTGGTTTAGACAGCAAAAATACCAATCAAGTTTTTCGTAATATGGAAACTGGCGAGAAACTTAATTACCTATTCTTAAAAGAATCACCCATACAGCATAAAAATTTACCTATTAATAATAACAATCTGACTCATAACCAAGGAGAACTTCACCATGTTGCGGCTTAGTGAACAACAAATTAACCAGAAAAAAGATTTTATTGAGCATTATTTTGCCGCTAAAAATGCAGCAGACGGTTCAATAATGGATGCTAATGCCAATGTAACGGATAAAAATATTGCCACACTTGAAGCAGAATTACTTAAAGACTGCTTTGTACAAATTAACCGAGCCTTAGTACAAGAAAAAATAAAGCAAGAATTTGGTGAGCAACTTAGCCAAGAATATTTACGTCAAATTGAAGATCATGAAATATATGTGCATGACGAAACCAGCTTAAAACCTTACTGTGTTTCTATTAGTATGTATCCTTTTTTACTAGACGGCTTAACCAAACTCGGTGGAGAATCAAAAGCACCTAAACATTTAGAATCTTTTTGTGGCTCTTTTGTAAACCTTATTTTCGCTATTTCTTCACAATTTGCAGGGGCTGTTGCCACCGTAGAATTTCTCACTTATTTTGACTATTTTGCCCGCAAAGAATTTGGAGAAAACTACCTAAGCTCACATAAAAAAGCTATTGAAAATCATTTACAGCATGTCGTTTATGCACTAAATCAACCTGCCGCAGCACGCGGTTATCAAAGTGTATTCTGGAATATTTCACTCTTTGATCAATTTTACTTCAAAGCAATGTTTGAAAACTTTGTTTTTCCTGACTTTTCTAAACCGGTTTGGCATTCAGTAGATAAACTACAGCAGTTTTTTCTTTCATGGATCAATAAAGAACGTGAAAAAGCGGTCTTAACGTTTCCTGTGATCACCGCCGCAATGCTCACTGAAAATGGGCAATGTAAAGATCAGCACTTTGCCGAACAGTTAGCACAAGAAAAAGCTGAAGGAAATTCATTTTTTGTTTATCTATCAGACAGTGCCGACTCACTGGCTTCTTGTTGTCGACTACGCAATGAAATATCAGACAATACATTTTCGTATACTCTTGGGGCAGGAGGGGTTGCTACCGGTTCAATTAATGTGATCACCATTAACATGAATCGTTTAATTCAAGACGGTCGTGATTTAAATCACGAAATTGAAAAAGTTCAGAAATATCAAGTAGCTTACCGAAAATTAATGGAAGATTACCTCGCCAAAGGAGCTTTAGCTGTTTACAACGCTGGCTTTATTAGCTTAGACAAACAATTTTTAACTATAGGCATTAATGGTATGGCTGAAGCTGCCGAGTATTTAGGCATAACCGTGAGTAATAATGAACAATATAAAAACTTTGTTAGCAAACAATTAAAAGTTATTTATCAAGCTAATCAGCGCGCAAAACAAACCTATGGCTACATGTTTAACACTGAATTTGTACCTGCTGAAAATTTAGGGGTAAAAAATGCAAAATGGGATCGTAAAGACGGCTATGTAGTTAATCGCGATTGTTATAACTCATACTTCTATTTGGTTGAAGATGAAGAAAAAACTAATCACCTTGATAAGTTTATTATGCATGGTAAAGCCATGACACAATATTTAGATGGCGGCTCGGCTCTGCATTTAAATCTTGCCGAAAGCCTTTCTAAAGAGGCTTATTTAAAACTATTTAATGTCGCAGCAGCAACAGGTTGTAATTATTTTTGTGTAAATGTAAAAATCACTATTTGCAATGAATGTGAGTCAATAGATAAACGTACCCTAGCACAATGTAGTCATTGCGGTAGTGACAATATTGACCATGGCACGCGAGTTATCGGCTACTTAAAACGAGTTACAGCCTTTAGCCAAGGGCGACAAAAAGAACATGCTTTGCGCCATTATCATGTAAAGCCAGCAGTGAATCAGGTTAATGCGGTGGCCAGTTAGCTTATTTAGTTGTAGTAGCGCTGTAGTTTTTTAGGCTAAATGCTCAAGGTCACAGTGCGTAACAATATTACTATTGATATTTTTTAACCAGTTAATTATGCTCCTAAGTGGTTCTCACACCACTTAGGGTGCCATTATGGTCAAAAATATAATTGTTAGCTGTGCTATTTTGCTTTTAGTCGCTTGTGGCGGTGCAAGTAATGATACACCTTCTTCGCCGAACCCTCCTCCTACACCACAACCCCCGCCAACACCCACAATAACGCAAGCTGAAGCCGCTCATTTTTTAAACCAAGCCACCTTTGGTGCCACCATCGATGAAGTAAATAAACTCGTTGATATAGGTTATGAACAATGGTTAAACCAACAAATAGCCACCCCCACAAGTAGCCATGTCACTTATTTAACACAATTAGAAGCTCAACTTAATTTACCCGATGATGAACAGTTATGGCATCCGCACCGTATGGAAGCGTGGTTTACTCACGCAATTACCGCCCCCGATCAACTCAGACAACGCGTTGCTTTTGCATTAAGTGAAATTTTTGTTATTTCAGAGTTGAGTGTTTTATCTTCTGAAACCTATGGGCTCGCTAATTATTATGATTTATTACTGAATAATGCCTTTGCCAATTATCGTGAGTTATTAGCGCAAGTAACTTTATCGCCAATGATGGGCGCTTATTTAAGTATGCTAGGCAATCAAAAGCCAAATGAAGCTCAAAATATTCGCCCTGATGAAAACTATGCAAGAGAAGTGATGCAACTTTTTAGTATTGGCTTAGTTGAATTAAATATAGATGGCACAATTAAAACGAGCAATGGTCAAGCGATACCAACCTACGATCAAAATATTATTAAAGCATTTGCTCACGTATTTACAGGGTGGAACTTTAATGGTGCAACAGAAGCGACTTGGTATAACTTTGCGCAAAACTATGACGCAATAAACCCTATGACCGCGGTAGATGCCTTTCATGATAAATCAGAAAAAGTATTACTCAATGGTATTACCGTACCTGCTAACCAAAGTGCAGAGCAAGATTTAGCCATTGCGCTAGATAACTTATTTAATCATCCCAATGTAGGGCCCTTTATTGGTAAACAACTTATTCAACGTTTAGTAACCAGTAACCCAAGCCCAGACTATATAGAGCGTGTTGCCCAAGCTTTTAATGATAATGGTCAGGGCGTTCGAGGTGATTTAGGCGCGGTAATAAAAGCTATATTACTTGATGATGAAGCCCGAAATGGCTATAAAAATAATCCACAAAACTTTGGCAAAATAAGAGAGCCGCTGGTTAGTATTGTGCATTTATGGCGCGCTTTTGATGCCAGCTCACCCAATGATCGCTTTCAATTTGACTGGCCTCATTACTTTTTTAATCAAGCGCCCTTAGCCGCCCCTCATGTTTTTAACTTCTTTTCTCCTAGCTATTCACCACCAGGGATTATTCGTAATAACAATTTAGTGGCGCCTGAATTAGAAATAATGACTGAAAATTATTTAACTCGCACTAACAACTTTTTTGCCTATTCAACCCTGTGGGGACATTTAGAAGCAGATCCTGAAGATATTAGCGATGACCGCATATTAATCAATTTAAATTCGCTACGCCCAATGGCTAATAATAGTGAAGATTTGCTCAACTATTTAAATAGGCTTATTTTTGGCGGTACCTTAGATGACAATAGTTTAGCTATTTTAAAAACGGCTTATCAGCAAACACTTGATAACGATATTCCTGAAAATGAGCGACTAAGTAATTTGCTTTTTTTAATTTTTACCTCACCGCAATACAGTGTTCAACAATAAGGGCTTATTATGAAAACAACTCGTCGCAATTTTATCAAAAGCCTAGTTGCCAGTTCTGTGGGTTTATCAAGCGCTACCGCTATATTAGGTAATATGACTTTAATGAACAGTGCATTAGCGCAAAGCAATACACGTTTTAGTGACTACAAAGCTCTTGTTTGTGTATTTTTACATGGCGGTAATGACTCTTTTAATATGTTTATACCCACAACCACCAGTGACTACCAAACTTATCAAGCGGTGCGTCAGCAATTAGCGTATCCACAAAATGAAACGCTTCCTATATCGCCCATCTCTGAAACGCCCTACGCTTTAGGCTTACCCCAAGCTATGGCGCCTTTGCAAAGTTTATTTCAGCAAGGAAATGTCGCTTTTATTGCCAATACCGGTCCTTTGTTACAACCTGTCACTAAAACACAAGCATTGCAAAATTGGAGTTTGTTACCACCACAATTATTTTCTCATAATGATCAGCAAAAACACTGGCAAACTTCATGGCCTGAGCAAGAAATCACTTCTGGTTGGGCGGGTAGAATAGCTGATTTGATCATGGATACCAATAATCCACTGTCGATGAACTTATCACTTGATGGCAATAATATTTTTCAAACAGGAACACAAGCACTGGTTTACTCTATCGATCCTGCTGGTGTTCAGCCCTTTTATGCTTTAGATAATACCCAACAGTGGAATAATGAGCGTATTGCTATTTTCGATCAGCTAAGAGCTGCCAATAATAACATTCTTGCGCAAGAATATAATAACATTTATGACCGCGCGCAAAATAATATTGGGGTGGTTGGAAATGCTATTGAAACAGCAACAGATACCGACGTTGTTTACCCTCAAAGCCAGCTAGCAAGTCAATTACAAATGGTGGCAAAGTTAGCTAGTAGTCAACAGCTACTTGGTCATCAACGCCAAATTTTTTATGTTGGTTTAGGAGGCTTTGATACGCACGACAATCAAGCCACCGCTCACCCACAATTACTACAAACACTCAGTGAAGCTCTGTTTGCTTTTAATGCAGATTTACAAGCACGAAACTTAAATAACAATGTGACCAGCTTTACTATGTCTGACTTTGGTCGCACCTTAACCAGCAATGGTGATGGCACTGATCATGGCTGGGGCGGGCATCATATTATTATGGGCGGCGCCGTAAAAGGCGGTGACATTTATGGCAAAATACCTGTCGATTTAGCCTTAAATTCAGCCGACGATTTATTTGATGGTAGAATGATCCCCACCACTTCTGTTGATCAATATGCGGCAACACTCGCCAAATGGTTTGGTTTAACCAGTAATGAAATAAATGCTGTTTTCCCTAACTTATCTCGTTTTGAACAAAGTGATTTAGGCTTTATGCTATAAATTAACGCGTAAAAATGAATGACTATTGATGTTAACTATTTATGCTAATTGTATTATTCAAAGATACTGATATGCTTATTATTAACTAAAACAAGGTGAGAATAACATTCATGCCAATGCGAACCATGCCAAACAAAGAGATTTACTTCTCCATTGTCGGCGCATTTATCGCAACCCTACTTGCCTCTTTTTTTAGTTACAATATTTTGGCTGCCGAAGGCTTACCTATGGTGTTAGCTTCAACTGGGGCTTCGGCTATGCTTATTTTTGGCATTCCTAATAGCCCCGTTTCGCAACCTTGGCCTATTGTGGGCGGACATATTGTTTCAGCATTAATTGGTATTAGTGCTTATTATATGATCCCTAATGCCATTGTTGCTTCATCTGCGGCCATTGGTGTAGCCATGTTGGCAATGCACCACTTACGTTGTATGCATCCACCTGGTGGTGCTACCGCCGTTACGGCAGTAATAGGTGGCGCAACGGTGCATCAAATGGGTTATTATTTTGTTATTGTACCAGTATTTTTTAATGCCATTATTCTGCTCTCTATTGCTATGGCTATTGCTACTTTTAGAGAAGAAAATCCTTTTTTATAACATAAAGTTGACGCATTAATGGCGATAACACATTTGGTACTCAAGCTCATTTTGTCCAATAATTTTAAAGCCAACACGTTGATATAATGCTTTAGCGGGGTTAGCCAATAACACATTTAAAGTGATCGGCAAATTACGTTTTCTCGCTTTAGTGATCAAAGATTTAAGTACCTGATAACCAATACCTTTGCCCTGATATTTAGGTAATAATTGAAACTGACGAATGTGTAAACGCTCTTGCATTATGCCTAACTTTAATAAACCAATAGCTTTATTGTTAAGCAAAATAAGTTGTGAATCGTTAAAGTGCTCTTTAATGCGCTCAAGGTGCTCTTTATCAGATAAAAACAAGCCCGCCGCTTCTAAATGTTTAGTCATAGAAGCCTTACGTAACTGTAATAAAAAAGCGAGATCTTCAATAGTCGCTTTACGGTAACTAAGCAACACCGACATAAATTTAACAATACCAAGTTAATCTTAGATTTTGCACAACTTAACTTAATTTACTTGTTATTTCTATTGAGTTAGGCAGTATCGAGTAAAATAATGCATAAAAATATCCTAAAAAAGGATGAAAAAGAGAGGTCGTATGAAAAAATCTTTACTTGCAATAACCATTACCACGCTATTATTAAGCGCTTGCTCTGAACCTTCTGCTTCTAATGCTAGCAACGCATCAGCCAAACAAACGCCATCAGCAACGCAAAAAGCGATTAATAAAGAAGATATTACTGTCGAGTCAGCCAAAGCCAATCAATTATTTGAAGATATTTTTAATGCAATGGTAAAGCGTAATCCAATGATGCAAACCTATTTAGGTATGAAAACAGATTACGACAAATGGAATGACTTATCAGAAGAACACATGGTAAAAGAGCTTGAAATTGCTAAAAAAGATCTAGCAAAAGTCAAAGCACTTGATGAAACTAAACTTGATGCTCAGACCAAAGTGAGTTATCAACTGTTAGTACAAAAATTACAAAACCAAATTGATGATTTTAAGTGGCGCCATTATAACTACCCAGTCAATCAAATGCGTGGTATACATTCTCAAGTGCCCGCCTTTTTAATTAATCAACATACCATTGCCAGTGAGCAACAAGCCAAAGATTATATTGCTCGTTTAAAAAACACTCAATTATTAATTGCTCAACTGATAGAGCAATTAAAAATACGTGAAAAAGAAGGCATTATTGCACCTAAATTTGTATTTACTCATGTTATTCGTGATTCAAAAAATATTCTTCAAGGGGCTCCTTTTTCAACTGGTAGCGATAGTACATTATTGGCTGATTTTAAAAAGAAAGTAAGCAAATTATCTCTCAGCGATGATAAAAAAGCACAATTAATCAAGCAAGCAGAACAAGCCCTGACGACTTATTTAAAACCTGCCTATGACGACTTAATTGCTTATCTTGTTACATTACAGGCAAAAGCAGACACTAAAGACGGTGTTTGGAAACTTCCTAAAGGAGATGAATTTTATAAAAATGCCTTAAAGCGCACCACTACCACAGATTTAAGCGCGGAAGAAATTCATCAAATTGGCTTAAAAGAAGTGGAGCGAATTCATAATGAAATGCGCAAAATAAAAGAAGCCGTTCACTTTGAAGGTTCTTTGCAAGAATTTTTCACCTTTATGCGTGAAGACCCTCAATTTTATTACAACGATGATGAAGCAGGTCGCACACGTTATCTAAAAGAAGCAACGGCATTGATTGATGAAATGAAAGGTCGTTTAGACGCACTATTTCTGACTAAACCTAAAGCTGACTTAATTGTAAAACGTGTAGAAGCTTTTAGAGAAAAGTCAGCAGGTAAAGCCTTTTATCAACAACCTGCTCCCGATGGTTCGCGTCCTGGAACTTATTACGCAAACCTTTACGATATGAAAGCTATGCCAATATACCAAATGGCAGCACTCGCTTATCATGAAGGTATTCCGGGTCATCATATGCAAATAGCCATTAAACAAGAGTTAGAGGGCATTCCTAAATTTCGTAAGTTTGGCAGCTATACAGCTTACACAGAAGGCTGGGGTTTATATTCAGAAAAAATTCCCAAAGAGATCGGTTTTTACCAAGATCCCTATTCTGATTTTGGTCGTTTAGCGATGGAATTATGGCGAGCATGTCGTTTGGTGGTAGATACAGGTATTCACACCAAAAAGTGGACTCGTGAACAAGGTATTGATTTTTACGTTAACAATACACCTAATGCAAAATCTGATGCCGTTAAAATGGTTGAACGTCATATTGTTATGCCATCACAAGCAACAGCCTACAAAATTGGTATGATCAAAATTTTAGAGCTCAGAGAACAAGCAAAACAAGTACTTGGCGATAAATTTGATATACGTGAATTTCATGATGTCGTGTTGAAAAATGGCCCTGTACCATTAAATGTACTCGAAAACATGGTGAACAATTATATTAAAACCAAAGTTTAAAGTAATTGATTCTTAAGCTTATATTTTCGTTATAGTTTAAATACTCATTAAGATAGTGTGAGGCAATAATACCTATCACTGAGTGACCATTACACAAGTATCAAAACTCATAAAGCGGTGATTACACTATCACCGCTTTTTTATTGCGAGCCATTAAGTTAATATTCTTGTTAACTGTTGATTAAAGTAAAAAATGCTATGCCCACAACCAATGATCAAAACAAGCTCGCACAATTTAATGAATTTTTTATTATTGATAAAAAATTTAATGTTAATATTCGTAAAATCACTCACGAACTACAAAGTTTTGAGCAGTTTATTGATCAAATGCCGCAACCTTTTAAATTAGCTAGTGACGTGAATGTTATCGATCAAAGTGCGCTACGTTCAATCAAATCGCTCTCAAGTGTTGCAAAGCAACTAACTGATTTCCTAAACTTTCAATCACAAAAAATCACGTTATTAACCAATTACATATTAAGCCAACAAGATGATAAACAGTATCGTTATCAAGGTATTAAATTCGGTGGTGGTGGTATTGTTTTTATGGCTAAAACAGCATTTACCTTAAATGAATTATTAGAACTAAAGATTTTTTTATTAGATGATAATTGTGCTGTTTATTGTTGTGGTGAAGTGATCGCGGTTAATGAAGCAACTTACGATGAGGAAAGATTATTTGAGCACCAAGTAATTTTTCATTTTATCAGAGAAGAAGACCGAGAATTACTGGTTAAAGCCAGCTTACATGAGCAATCAAAACAGCTACAGAATTTAGCCAAAAAACGCCACAATGCAAGCCAAACCAACAACAACTAACGTGTGTAACCCAAAATTGTTGTTGTTGCCTCGAGGGCGTGTTGAGCGCTTAAACGCAAATTTTATTTAAGGTAATATCAACCTCTGCGGCCGTTTTTTGCTGATTTTCAGCATGGCGAGCCACAGAGGTTAAACCATTACTAATTTCTCGACTTAAGGATACCACCGCACTCATATTGTCATTAATCGAATTAGTTGATAATTGTTGCTCTTGGGTTCCCTGTGCTATTTGGGTGGTTAATTCATTTACTTCTGTAAATGCATCCGCTATTTTCTCAAAGGCATCAAATACTTGTTGAGAATTATCTAAACTGACCTGAGTAAGGTTTTGCCCTCTGTCGATAGCACTAACCGCATTGGTTGATTTTTGCTGTAAACCTTCAACCATGGCTTGAATTTCAACAGTAGATTCTTGCGTTCTGTGTGCAAGCGCCCTCACCTCATCAGCAACAACAGCAAAGCCTCGCCCTTGTTCACCCGCTCGCGCCGCTTCAATAGCCGCATTAAGTGCAAGTAAATTAGTTTGCTCTGCAATACCACGAATAACGTCAAGCACTGAACCAATACGATCACATTCTTCCTGCAACAAAGCAAGATCATGCGCCATACCATTAACTTCTTTAGCAAAAGACTCAATGGTTTTTTTGCTGGTGTTAGATGACTCTGTACCTTTAGTGAGCAATGACATAACTTGGCTCGTTGTATCATTCACTTGTGAAGCACTGTGCGATAATACCGATGAAGTAGAAGCCACTTGTTCAATAGAGCCTGCCATCATTTCTATTTGATTTACAGACTGTTCAACAGCACTCACAGACTCTGTCATTTGTGAAGCTAACAAAGAAGAACCTTGATGTAAGCTATCAGACTCTGCTCGAATTTCACGAATAACATTTGATAAATCACTGATAAATTGACTTAATTCATTAGTAATTTTCCCCAGTTCATCATCGATTGAGTCAACCAAAGGAGCTTGCGGCGCTTCATTAACGCTAACCACTTCAGCAAGATAATGTTTTAGCCGAGCTAAACGTTGCCCTAGTTGTTTTTGGTTATAAATGTAACCAACAACACATTGTGTAACCAACATGCTGATTAACCCGATAACTAGCCATAGTTTACTCATTTCCCCCACTAGCAGTACTAGCACGATAAAAACAGTTCCAACAAGAATATTAGGAATGAGCAATTTAACACTGAGATGATTTGACATAATAAAGTCCGAAGTTTATGTTTATTAGGATCTTAATCCTCTGTTGACCTTTCAAGTTTAACAGCCGTTATTAAAAACACCCAATAAAAAATGAGAAGCTTGTGTCATTAATTACCTTATTAATTTCTATTCTTTTTTTAGCAATGATCTTAGGTGGTATTTTATTACTTAAACGATCTGCTAAAAAGTTTATATTAACCGATCAACAACTAAAAAAAATTAAAGCACGAAATAAACAACTAGCGCAAGAAGAGCTTAATGACGATAAATAGTTTGAATCAGGTGATAGCCAAATTTTGTTTTTACTGGCCCGTGCACTTTTAAAATAGCTTTTTTAAAAACGATATTATCAAAGGCTTTTACCATTTGCCCGGGACGAAGCTCCCCTAAATCACCCCCTTTTTTGGCTGATGGGCATTGTGAAAATTTTTTTGCTAATTGGCCAAAATCAGCACCTTTTGCTATTTTTTCTTTCAACTCTTGAGCTTGCTTTTCTGTTTTCACCAAAATATGTCGAGCGCATGCTATTGGCATAATAGTTTTCCTTATTTATTACTTTCTGATATAGCTCAAAAGCCTTAGTGCTATAAAAAGTATAATAATAACCTAGCTAGAGGGTTATTCATGAGCATAATGCAGAATTATTTAACTTAGAAACCAATATGCTAAGTCATTAGTTGCAATTTTTTACACTATTAACATGTTATAGGTTATCACTTCATTGCTATAATTTCGAAAAAGATTACAAAACTACAACAGGCTAAAAAAAACATGTCAACAATCAATCATTTATTCGAGAATAATCGTCAGTGGGCTGCACAAATTAAAGCAGAACAACCTGATTTTTTTAAACAACTCTCTGAACAACAATCACCCGAATATTTATGGATTGGTTGCTCAGACTCTCGCGTTCCAGCTAATGAATTACTCGGAATGGCACCCGGTGAAGTATTTGTACACCGTAATATTGCTAATCAAGTGATCCACACTGATTTAAACTGTTTATCAGTGATGCATTTTGCTGTTGAGGTACTTAAAGTTAAACATATTATTGTGTGTGGTCATTATGGCTGTGGAGGAATTAACGCTGCCCTTGATGGCAAACAACATGGTTTGATTGACCATTGGTTACGCCATATTAAAGACGTTTATCGCTTTAATCATGAAAAACTTGATGATATTACCGATCCACAAGAGCGCAGTAATTTACTCTGTGAACTTAATGTTATTGAACAAGTCGCCAATGTTTGTAACAGCAGTATGATCCAAACAGCATGGAAAAAGGGGCAAGCGTTGTCAGTACATGGCTTAGTTTATAAATTGCATGACGGTATTTTAAAAGACTTGCAAGTATCTGTTTCAGGTATAAATTAAATAACCTGATGTGATGGTCTCGTATAAAAAAGCCGCCGACACCTATAAGTGACTGCGGCTTGTTATTATCAACAAATATAAAGCAGTGTTATTTTATAAAACGCCACGTTCCATTTGGTTTAATTCTATCGATTTAAATAAGGTTGAAAAATTACCTTCACCAAAGCCTTGATCATTTACACGTTGGATCATTTCAATAAAAATAGGACCAAACATATTTTTAGTAAATATTTGCAGCAAATAGGTATTTTCGGCTTGGCTATCAACTAATATTTGGTGCTCTTTAATTTTTTCTTTATCTTCTTTCACCCAAGGTACACGATCAAAAATTTCATCGTAATATTCAGGCACAATATGCAGAGTATCGATAATCGAGCGATCAAGCTTATCTAATGACCCCACAAGATCATCCGTTAAAAAGGCTAAATGTTGAACACCTGGGCCGTTATATTCCTCTAAGTATTCATCAATTTGATTGTTATTCGTGCCTTTACCTTCGTTAATTGGAATACAGAACGTACCGCAAGGCGACTGTAACGCATAAGAAATAAGCGCCGTTTTAATACCTTTAATATCAAAATAACGCACTTCGGTAAAACCAAAAACCTGCTTGTAAAAATCAGCCCATTTTTGCATAGTGCCTTGGTAAACATTATTGGTTAGGTGATCAACACGTAGAAACCCTTTGTCTTCATTAATTACAGGATTTTCTAAAGGCTCAAAATCATCTTCATAAATAGACCCTTTATCACCAAATTTATCAATAAAATAAATTAAACTATCACCAATACCATAAATAGCAGGATAAGGTAGTTTATTAGGCTCATTTTCTGCTGATTTTGCTCCACGTTTTACCGCTTCTTCATAAGCAAAATTAGCATCATCAACACGCCAGCCCATAGAACAAATAGCTGGACCATGCGCCTTAGCAAATTCACGAGAAAAGCCTTGTTGCTCATTATTTAATAAAAAGTGAATATCATTTTGGTTAAAGTATTCAATATCACGGCCTTTAAACTTTTTCGTTTTTGAAAAGCCAAAGCCATAAAAAGCTTTTTCCATAAAATCACTATCGGGTGTTGCATATTCAGTAAATTCAATACCACGTAGGTTTAACGGATTAGGGTTTTCATTGCTAGTTACGTCTGTCATGTTAACTCTCTCTTTCACTTCGATAACTGCATTATCAAGCTGATTGCATTAAAGAAAAAGACTTAGTCGTAGCTCTATAATATTGATGATGTAACATAAATTTTACGTCGATTTTTGGCAATTTTTAAACAGCTTCTTGCTAGGCTATATCTGCGTTAGCATGCCAGTGTATAAAAATCTATACAGTCTGTTTTTTCCACAATATTTAGGTGTTTTTAATGCGACTCTTGTTGCAATTAAGCACAAAGATTCACACTTTTAGCATTGAATTTTGCTCGAAATAAAAGTGATTACAATACATCATATACGTTATTACATCAGGTTAACCCTATGGCTAAAATTTAGGCAATAAAAAAGGCACTCTTCGTGCCTTTTACTGAGTAGAACATTACAATTAACTTGCTCTAGGTTTGTCTTTGCGCGGGCTACGACGTGGTTTCATTGTCGCAATAGGTGAATCTGACACAGAAATTTCAAGTGATTGACGACGAATTTTAACCTTTTTCAATTGTTCAAATGATTTTTTCGGCATACCTTTAGGTAATTGAACAATGGTGTGACGATCATGCAGGCTGATCTGCCCAATATAACTACTGTCTAATGAAATTTCATTGGCAATAGCTCCAACAATATCACCCGGTTTCGCACCGTGCTCTTTACCGACTTCTAAACGGTATGACTGCCAGTCAATATCGGTACGTGCAACTTTAGGCTTACGTGTTCTTTCACCACGTTCAGTTCTTTCACCACGGTTACCACGATCATCACGTCGGCCTCGGTTACCACGACTGTCTCGATTATCGCGATCAAAACGATCTCGGCTTTCACGACGAGGTCTTGGATCTTCTTTAGGCTGTAATGGCTGTTTAATTTGTTTTTGATACAATAAAGCCGCGGCTAAGTCAGCCAATGAAAGTTCCGACTCATTAGCCATATTTTCAATAATTTCACGCATGGCCGATAGGTCTTTTGATGCAACTAAATTAGCCAATTCAACACGTGTTTTTTCAATACGTGCTTTACCTATTTCTTGAATACTTGGTAGCTCGTAAGGTTCAATGGTACCGTTAGTTAAACGCTCATAATGACGTAATGAATACATTTCACGAGGTCGAACAAACGCAATTGACGTACCGCTACGACCAGCACGACCTGTACGCCCTATACGATGAACATAAGCTTCATTATCACCCGGTAAATCATAATTTATCACTAAATCAATACGAGGAATATCTAATCCACGCGCTACAACATCGGTCGCCACTAAAATCGATAATTTACCCGATTTCATTTGCTCAACCGTACGCTCACGTTGCGCTTGGTTCATATCACCATTAATTGCCGCGGCAGCGTAACCAAAACTTTCTAAATGCTCAGCAACGCTTACCGTATCATTACGAGTACGCACAAAAATTATCATACCATCGTAATCAAAGGTTTCTGCAATACGCTCTAATGCAGTATTTTTATTAATACCACTCACCTTCCATGCGTATTGTTTAATATTAGCTTTCGCCTTATTTACCGCCGCTACTTTGATATGCTCTGGCGATTTTAAAAAGCGATTAGCTATTTTGCGAATAGAAGCGGGCATAGTTGCTGAAAACAATGCCATTTGCACTTTTTCAGGTAAATGCTCAAGTATCCACTCAATGTCATCTAAAAAGCCCATATTCAGCATTTCATCAGCTTCATCTAATACACAAAAAGATAAATGAGATAAATTGAGGCTTTTGCGGCGTAAGTGATCCATTAAACGCCCTGGTGTTCCAACAACAACTTGCGCGCCACGCTCTAATTGTGAAAATTGTGGCCCATAAGATTGCCCACCATATAAGGTAGCCACTTTCAGCCCCTTAATATTTTTGGCAAAGCTTTCTATAGCTTCTGCCACTTGAATAGCAAGCTCTCGCGTTGGCGCCAATACCATTAATTGTGGCTTGCGAATGCTAGTATCAATTTGAGCTAAAGCTGGTAAACCAAACGCTGCTGTTTTGCCCGTACCCGTTTGTGCTTCACCTAGTACGTCTTTACCCGCTAATAAAGGAGGAATAGTTTGTGCTTGAATTGCCGTGGCACTGGTAAAGCCCATATTAGCTAAAGCGGTTAATAAATTTTCAGGCAAGCCTAAAGCGTCAAAGCCAATAGTGGCATTGTTCATATCAGTCATAGATTTTCGTCTTCTCTAAGGCAGGAATATTCCTGCGTAAATTACGAGGGAATCCACCGGGAAGACTTTTGGCAGGTCGCTAATATAAGCTAATTAGTGACACACAGTTGATTGCTAAATAAAGATGTTATTAGCTTGTAATAAGTCTAGTGGGCGGTATAACCTCACTCAAAATAGGATCATAACTCATAGCTATAATCGAGGCGCGAATACTACAGTGTTCTCAAAATAAAGCAAGGAGAAATTGTGTAAAATGTGAAGATGGGCAACTCTGTAAGGGGATATTTCAATATTAGACAACAACAAACACATTGTTAGACCACGATTAATTTACTGCTTATTACAAATAACTACAATGCATTGGGATCGATAAATAAGCGTTCAAGCAACTCTTTTACTTGTTCATCTTCGTCTTTAAATTGAATGCCTACATTAACTTTACCGCCTTCATTGCGGCTATTACATACTTTCGCCAATATTTTAATGTCGTCGCCGTCTGCGATCGGTACGCACACAAAAATATCTCGTTTATTAACCACAACACTGCTTTTGTCTGTTTTGAAAGAAAACCCGCAACCTTTAGTTGATATATCGCTAATAATGCCGTTAATTTTTACGTCTTGTAAGCTAGGATCTTCATTAGTTACCGTAATTGAGGCGGGTAAATGAGTAGTAACCCGTTGTTGTACACGCAACTGACGGTTTTCAATTTTATCAGGATAAGTTAACACTAACAGTTTATCTGGGTATTTGGTGATATAACTAATGGTTGAACGAAACGCGAAGCATTTTCCATGCTCTCCTTCAACTAAATAGCGAACAATCGCTACATTACCTTCAATTAATACATCGCGATAATTGCCGTATTTTTGTTCACAAGGGTATTTCAGAATAATATATTTGCCAAGAGAATAGCCAATAAGAGGAATTTTAATACGAACTTTTACAGGGTAATTAAGCTGCACATCAAGCATTTTACCTGGTAACAACTCAAAAATATTTGTTTCTTCAATAGTAAACTCTGCTTTAGGTTCAACAGCCACAATACTTCCTTATAATCCTTGTGATTATATTCTATCGGTTAAATTATCATCTCGTTTTTAATTCCACAAGATTTTTATGCTCTACTTAACAAGGTAAATACGTTAATCTTCATCTCCATTTAGCATAGCCGAAAAAGCGGAGAGCTTACTTAAAGCTAAACCATGAATCGATTTTCGAGGGTAACGTTTTGTTTTACTTTTTATGCCTGCAGGGTACGACATTAATATTTCGAGTGCTTGGTCAATCACTTCAACGGCATAAATTGAAAATAATCCTTGCTTGACTGCGTGAATCACCTCATCACTGAGCATTAAGTTGATCACATTGGTTTTTGGTATAATAACGCCTTGCTCACCCGTTAACCCTTTGTCTTGGCAGAGCTGAAAGAAGCCCTCTATTTTTTCGTTAACGCCGCCAATAGATTGCACTTCACCATGTTGATTAATTGAACCAGTAATGGCGATCCCTTGATCTATGGGTATTTGTGTTATTGCCGAAATAAGTGCGCAAAGTTCGGCCATTGAGGCGCTATCTCCGTCAATATGACCATAAGATTGTTCAATAGCTAAATTTGCCGAAATAGAAACAGGAAATTCTTGACCATATTTATGACCTAAGTAACCTGTTAACAGTAAAATACCTTTTGAGTGAATTGATTTGCCTAGCTCTACTTCTCGCTCAATGTCAGTTACACCTTGCGAACCAGCATAAACTGTAGCGGTAATACGTGCTGGTGTGCCAAAAACGCTATCGCCTATTTCTAAAACGGTTAAGCCGTTAACCTTGCCAACTTGCTTACCTTCTGTGCTAATAAGCACTTGTTGCTCTTTTATCTCGCTAAGCCAAGCTTCACTTAAACGCCCTGTTCGTCTTTTTTTAGCCGCTAAAGCTTGTTGTATGTGCTCTGCATGTAAGCTATCGCCTCCATTATTCTTCTTCCACAAGTAAAAGGCTTCATCAAGCACATCATTAACCTGTACGATATTAGCAGATATTTTTTGCTGATGCTCTGCCCGTCTTAAAGCGTATCGTACAAGCGCTACAATGGCATCATCTGCAATGTTTGGATAGTGCAGCTGTTGCGCACGCTGGCGAATAAGTTTGGCATAAGCTTGTAAGTTATCTTGGTTTTTTTCTAAATGACGATCAAAGTCGGCTAATACGCGAAAGAGTTCGGTAAATTCTTGATCATATTCTTGTAAGGTATAATAAATTTCAGGATCACCTAATAGTACCACTTTAACTTTTAGAGGAATTTTATCAGGTTGTAAACTATACATGCCTGTTTGCATATATTCAGTATAGGGGTTTTCCATCGCAATTTGCCCTGTTTTTAAGGCAAGCTTTAAACGTGACCATACCAAAGGTTGGCTAAGAAGCTTGTCTGCATCAAGCAAAATATAGCCGCCATTGGCACGATGTAACGCTCCGGCGCGAATTAAGCGATAACTGGTATAAGTGCTCCCTTTAAAGGTAGAAAAATCAATATGACCAAATAAATTTTGATAGGTAGGATTTTGTTCGTAAACAACAGGCGCCCCTGTATTTTGCTCTCGAGCTACCAATAAGTTAGGTAGAAAACGTTCTACCATTAATTTGCGTAATTCTTTATCGTTAACATGCTCATCACGGTTATCAACTAAAATTTCAAGCACCGCATCAACAATATGTTCTTTAACTTTTTTAAGGTATTTTAATATGCCTAAGTTGTTCGAAAACTCATGCTCTAGTTCTTTCAACAAAGGTTTAATACTTTGCTCAGTGGTATCATATTTTAGCTTTCTTAACTTATCTGATGAAACTCGCTTCCATAACGGCAGCTCTAATAATTGCTCTGATAATAAGGCTTCTAAATCAGCTAATACTTGATAAAACTGCTCGCGTTGTTGCTCGGTTAAGTTGGCAAATTCTTTATCATTTAGCGGTTTACCGTCAACCATTGGTGAAAAACCTATTTCACCGTCTTCTTCGTATAAAGAAACGCCACTGTTTAATGCGGTTTGTTCTACTTTAGCAATGGCTTGGTCATATTTTTGATTAAAAGCACGATCTATTGCGGCCTTTTGTCGTTGATAACCAGGGTTATCAAATATTTCAGGAAAAAGATCTAGCAATTCATCAATAAAGGTATTCATTCTTGCCAGTAACTGTTTACCGTTACCAGGGCTTAAATAAAGCTTTTGGGGGGCGTGGCTTTCATCAAAATTATTGATATAACACCACTCTGGTGGGGTTTCTTGTTGCGTGGCAAGTGATGAAAGCATTTGTTTTATTAAGGTTTGCCTGCCTGTACCTTGCTCGCCCATAGCGAAAACATTAAAACCAACCGTATCCATCGACAAACCAAATTCTAACGCTTCTTTAGCGCGTTCATGCCCAAAAAAGCCTTGCTCTACTTCTTCGCTATCATCAAGGTGTACAACAACTGAATTCGTCAATTCTGCTGTGAGTAAATGAGTTGGTAAACGCAATAAATCTTTTGTTGACGGCGAGATAGTGGCTTTAGTCATATAAACCTTTTAAATCAAGTATTTTCATTTTTAACTGCAAAGGCTGGCAATTTTACTTTGAATCAGTAGATTATCAATAAATATATGTGCTGTATTCAATTTAACTGTTTTCACTTAAACTATGCCTAGTAAAGGTGGTGTGTTGACACTTAGGACAAGGAATAACCTCACTAACATGGGTATATTCAATTTCATACTGACATTGCTGACACACTAACACACCAAAACCAATAATATCACCAACATGGTAAATACCATCATGCTGAAAATCTTCTACTAATTCAGCCCATTCAACCTGAGTCACGTCAGTAATTTTCGCTAGTTCACTCCAAAAGGTTTCATTAAGCAAACCTAAATAAACAGAATGCTGTGCTTCATTTTTTGACTGTTGGTAAAATTGCACCAGATCATATTTTAAGTTATCAACAAATTGTTTTACCTTTTCTTCAGGTAAATTTTCAGCAGCGCTTAGGTATTTTTTAGCTTGTTCTATAATTTCAACTAACGAGGTTAGTTGTTGCTCTTTTACTTCGTTAAACCATGTAGTTAATTGCTGATAAAATTTAGTTAAATCATTTTTTGGTTCATTCATCGGCTTTCCTAAAAATAATAGTGAGTACTTTATATCAAGTATATACCGATAAATTAATAATGAAGCGAATTATTTATCTTGTTGTTTAACTATAAGATAAGGTATTCTAGCGGGATAATTTTGTCTGCCTCTTTATGTACTTTCTTGTGCTATTTTATAGCCAACATGACGAGGTGAATTAATCGTATTTTTTTGAGACGTCATTTAATGGAATCCATTTATAATCCACAAGCAATTGAAGCTAATGTTCAAAAATTTTGGACAGAAAACGAAACGTTTAAAGCGGTAGAAGATCCAAATAAAGAAAAATTTTATTGCCTTTCTATGTTCCCTTACCCGAGCGGTCGTTTACACATGGGGCACGTGCGTAATTATACGCTAGGCGATGTTATTTCGCGTTATCAACGTATGCAAGGCAAAAACGTATTGCAACCTATGGGCTGGGATGCTTTCGGTTTACCGGCTGAAAACGCCGCAATAAAAAATAATTCCGCCCCCGCTAAATGGACTTATCAAAATATAGATTATATGCGTAATCAGTTAAAATCTTTAGGTTTTGGTTACGATTGGAGCCGAGAACTGGCGACCTGTCAAAAAGATTATTATCGTTGGGAACAATGGTTTTTTACCAAGCTTTTTGAAAAAGGCTTAGTGTATAAGAAAAATGCTACCGTAAATTGGGATCCTGTTGATCAAACAGTACTAGCAAACGAGCAAGTGATTGACGGTCGCGGTTGGCGCTCAGGTGCGCTTATCGAGAAAAAAGAAATTCCACAGTGGTTTATAAAAATTACCGATTATGCTGAAGAATTATTGCAAGATTTAGCGCAATTAACCGACTGGCCAGAGCAAGTTAAAACCATGCAGCGCAATTGGATCGGTCGCTCTGAAGGTGTCGAAATGACTTTTGCGGTTGCAAATAGTGATGACAGTTTTGAGGTTTATACCACTCGCCCTGATACTTTAATGGGGGTTACTTATGTCGCGTTAGCGGCTGAACATCCATTAGCGTTAAAAGCCGCTAAAAACAATACTCAACTAGCTGATTTTATTAATAAATGCAAACAAAATAAAGCCACTGAAGCTGAAATGGCTACGATGGAGAAAAAAGGTGTTGATACCGGCTTAAAGGCCATCCATCCTTTAACGGGTGACATTGTGCCAGTTTGGGCAGCTAACTTTGTCTTAATGGATTATGGCTCAGGTGCGGTTATGTCGGTACCAGCCCATGATCAACGTGATTATGAGTTTGCTAAAAAATATGGGCTTGAAATAAAACAAGTTATCCAAGCACAAGGTGATGATGATATCACCAAAGCGGCGATCACTGAAAAAGGTCTATTAATTAATTCTGGTGAATTTGATGGTTTAGGCTTTGAAGATGCTTTTAAAGCTATTGCCGAAAAGTTAACCAGCCTTGGCAAAGGCAAAATTACCGTTAACTACCGCTTACGTGATTGGGGCGTTTCTCGCCAACGTTATTGGGGTGCGCCCATTCCAATGTTGCGATTAAAAAATGGTGAATCTGTACCAGTACCCGAAGATCAACTGCCTGTTGAATTACCTGAAGACGTGGTTATGGACGGTGTTGTCTCGCCAATAAAGGCCGACCCTGAGTGGGCAAAAACCACCTATAATGGCGAAGAAGCTTTTCGTGAAACCGATACTTTTGATACTTTTATGGAATCGTCTTGGTATGCCGCTCGTTATTGTTCTCCAGATTACCAAGAAGGTATGTTAGATCCTGAAAAAGCCAATTACTGGCTGCCGGTTGATCAATACATTGGCGGTATTGAACACGCAATTTTACACTTACTATATGCACGCTTTTTCCATAAATTATTGCGCGATGTAGGTTTAGTAAAAACCGATGAACCTTTTAAACGCTTATTATGCCAAGGCATGGTATTGGCCGATACTTACTATCGAGAAGCAGAAAATGGCGCACAAGAGTGGATTTCTCCAAGCGATGTTATTGTTGAGCGCGATGAAAAAGGTCATGTTATTTCAGCAATAAGTAAAATTGACGGCAAACCCGTAAAATCAGCGGGTATGAGTAAAATGTCAAAATCAAAAAATAATGGTATTGATCCACAAGCGGTTATCGAACAATACGGAGCAGATACTGTACGCTTATTTATAATGTTTACCTCACCACCAGAGCAAACCTTAGAGTGGTCTGATTCAGGCGTAGAGGGTGCACACCGTTTCTTAAAACGTGTATGGAAGCTTGTTTACGATTTTAAGCAAGCAGGAGAAGCCCCTGAACTAACCGGTTTAACCTTAAACAGTAAACAAAAGCAACTACGCCGTGAACTACATAAAACTATCGCGAAAGTGAGTGATGACATAGGTCGTCGTAATACATTCAATACTGCTATTGCCGCAATTATGGAGCTTATGAATCATTTAACAAAAGCGCCATTAGCAACAGCAGAAGACAAAGCAGTAATGCAAGAAGCTATTCGTGCAGTTGTGTTAATGTTAACACCTATTGTGCCACATTTAGGGCATCAGTTATGGCAAGTTGTCGGTGACGGCAAAAGCCATGTTGAAGATGTTGCTTGGCCACAAGTAGATCAAGCTGCTTTAGTTGAAGATGAAAAGCTCATTATTGTGCAAGTAAATGGTAAGTTACGTTCTAAAATTACTGTACCTGCTGATATTTCACAAGAAGCGGTTGAAAAGCTTGCATTAGCTGAAGACAATGTAAGCCGCTTTATTACAGACAAAACAGTACGTAAAGTAATTTACGTACCGGGTCGCCTAGTTAATATTGTGGCCAATTAACAATGCTTAACGGTTATAAAAAACAACTCATAGTGCTTAGTATGTTACTAAGCACTATGTTGCTCAATGCTTGTGGTTTTAAACTACGGGGTGATTATTTACTTGCTCCGCAACTACAAACCTTATACGTGAGTTCTGTTGACACTCACGGCGAATTAACGCGTTTGGTAAAAAAACATTTACAAGTAAATCATGTAAAAATACTTAATCGCCCTCAATCAAAAACACCTGAGTTACGTATTTTAGCTGATAAGCTTGATCGTAGAACTTTATCAGTATTTGATAATGGCCAAGTAGCTGAATATGAAATTATTTATACAGTAAATTATCAACTAAGCTTACCTAATAAAGAAGCATTAAAGTTCAGTTTTGAACTAACACGAGATTATCAAGATGATCCTGATAATGCCTTAGCTAAAAGTCGAGAATTGTCTTTAATGTTAAGTGAAATGCGGCGCCAAGCAGCTGATAGAATTTTGCGTAACATGGCAAGTATTACCTTGTAAAATACTGCGTGCCTATGAAAATTTATCATAACCAATTAAGTAATACGCTTAACCAAGGCATAAAGCCAGTATGGTTAGTATTTGGTGATGAAGCATGGCAAAAAAACAACAGTTTAATGCAAATAAAACAACAGGCCAAAGCCCAAGGTTTTAATGAACTAATTCGTTTTACTGCTGATGATAAGTTTGACTGGCAACAACTTATAGATGAATACAGTGCACTAAGTTTATTTGCTAATCAGCGTATTATTGAAGTAGAGTTCGTCACGAATAAAGTCGGAGATAAAGGCGCTAAAGCATTACTGACACTCAGTGAACAACTACATAATGATGTTATTTTATTATTTCATGGCAACAAGCTTGATGCCCCAACAGCAAACCGCAAATGGTTTAAGCGTTTAGCCGAGCAAGGTTGTTACCTACCCTTATATGATATAGAAGGTCGCGCCTTACAACAGTGGCTACAACAACAAATTAAACAACTGGGTTTACAGCTTGATCAACAAATAATCCCCTTATTAGTTGAGTTATTTTCTGGCAATATTTTAGCTCTAGAGCAAGAGTTACAAAAACTGGCAATATTATTTGGTCAACAACCCATCAGTTTAGAAAAAGCCGAAGCGTTAATTATTAATCAAGCCAAATTTAATCCTTTTCAGCTTACTGACGCCTTATTAGCGGGTAATTTAAAAAAAGTGATCAAAATTCTTGATCAACAACAACAACAAGGTGTAAACACCAATCAATTAATTTGGTTTATTCATAAAGAAATTAAGCAATTATTAGCCATGAAAACAATGCAAACGCAGGGAACAAGCCAAGCTGCACTATTTAAAGAGTATCGCATTTGGGATAAGCGCAAGCCTTTGTATCAACAAGCCTTAGCGAATATACCACTTTCATCGCTACGCCTTGCTTTAGCTCGATTAGCAGAGACCGACTTGCTCAGTAAAACAAGTAGCGAATTCAACCCTTATATTTTATTAGCCGACGTTTGTATTAGTTTATATCATGGTGATACTTTACAACACTTAGCTTTAAATTATGAATACCACTAAGCAAGTTAACCGCAACAATAACGCAGAAAATATAGGGATATTAGGCGGCACTTTCGACCCCATTCATTACGGACATATAAAACCGACCCTTGCTGCGGCAAAATGGCTAGCATTAGATAAAGTCAAATTAATGCCAGCCCATATTCCACCACATAAACCCACCACCTATGCAAGTAGTAAACAACGTTTAGCAATGGTTAAGTTAGTTTGCCAGCAATACCCTACTTTTACTTACGATGCAAGAGAGTTAAACCGTAATACGCCCTCTTTTACTGTAGAAACCTTACAAGAAATAAAAGCAGAGCAACCTAATAGCCGATTATTTTTCTTTATCGGAATGGACTCTTTTATTAATTTTTGTACTTGGCACCACTACCCTAAAATACTACAGCTTTGCCATTTAGTGGTGAGCGCTCGCCCTAATTATACTTTAACGAACCTTGATGACTTAGGAAAAAACCTGCTTAATAAGCATCAACTAAAATCTCCATCACAAGCTAAAATATGCGATGCAGGTGGTATTTTACTCGCGCCAGAATACCATTATGATATTTCATCAACGGCTATTAGAGAGATCTTCAACACACCTAAAATCGCTAAACAACATTTACCCGAAGCTGTTTTTGACTATATTGTCGAGCAAAAGCTTTATAACAGTTAATTCTGTTTACAAATAATGTTATTATTACCAACCAGACTTTTTGATTAACTAATCTGAAGGTTGTTTAAACTATTACCCAGTAAAAATTGCTGTTAGCTCAGCCTTGACCATGAATCGCTCAGGCATCCTGAAACTCGCATCTTGAAGTATCATGGGTATATATTAAACAGAACTCAGGTAAACTAACTATTAGGAAAACTATTTTGCAAAGTGAAGCGTTAAGCGCATTTGTCGCCGACAAATTAGATGACATGAAAGGCCGTGATATTGTCACACTCAATATTTCAGACAAAGCCGATTTTGCTGACTACATGATTATTTGCACGGGCAACTCAAGTCGCCATGTAAAATCGTTAGCGCAATATGTAGTAACAGAAACTCGTACTGCAGGCGTTGAACCTTTAGGGCTTGAAGGCAATGACGTAGGTGAATGGTCTTTAGTTGATCTTGGTGATGTCATTGTTCATATTATGATAGAAGAAACACGCGACACCTATAATTTAGAACAACTTTGGCAATAAAATTAAACATATTGTTAGGATAATACATGCGGTTAACCCTTTATGCCGTTGGTAATAAAATGCCAGCTTGGATCACCCAAGGTTTTAATGAATATAGCCGTCGTTTTCCACGAGATTTAAGTTTTAATTTAGTCGAAATTCCGCCGGGTAAACGGGGAAAAAATGCTGACATTAACCGTATATTAGCCAAAGAAGGAGAATTAATGCTGGCGGCCATTCCCAAAGGAAGCCGTATTGTAACCTTAGAAGTAACGGGTAAAGCATGGACAACGCCACAGCTTGCTAAACAACTAGAGCGCTGGCAATTTGATGGCCGAGATGTTGCCTTATTAGTGGGCGGCCCCGAAGGCCTAGCACCTGTATGTACTCAAGCCTCAGAGCAAAAGTGGTCGCTATCACCTTTAACACTACCACATCCTTTAGTACGCGTACTCATTGCTGAAAGTTTGTATCGCGCTTGGAGCATCAACAATAATCACCCTTATCATAGAGAATAAAATAGGATGCTTAGGTGATAAAAAATAAACGCGTTATTATTAGAAATCACACCGCTGAAGCAAACTTATTTGCTCGTCGGGCTTTTATTGCATTACTTGGCGTTTTTATTTTATCACTCATACTGTTTAATAATATTTATGAGCTACAAGTACGATCTTATGAAAAGTATCAAACGCGTTCAAACAGTAATCGCATAAAACTTTTGCCTGTTGCGCCGAACAGAGGCTTAATTTATGACCGAAATGGTGTATTACTGGCTGAAAATAAACCCGTTTACAGTTTAGAAATTATTCCTGAACAAGTTAAAGATTTAGAAAAAACGGTAAAAGCACTCAGTGAATTACTTGAGATCTCGCCTGAGAATCAGCGTAAATTTTTTAAAAATTTACGCCGAAAGCGCCGTTTTAAGCCCGTTGAATTAAAATCACGTTTAAGTGAACAACAAGTTGCTCTTTTTTCAGTAAATCAGCATAAATTTCCTGGTGTTGTCATTGATGCGCGACTAAAGCGTTACTATCCCTTTGGCGACTTAACCACACATTCATTAGGTTATGTGGCTCGCATTAACCGTAAAGATGCTCAAAAACTTGCCCGCGAAAATAAAACGGAAAACTACGCTGCCACCCGTGATATTGGTAAATTAGGGTTAGAAAAATATTATGAAGATATTCTGCACGGAACAATAGGCCACCAAGAAGTAGAAATTAACAATCAAGGCCGCATTATTCGTACCCTTGATTTTACACCGCCTATTCCGGGAAAAGACTTAACGCTTTCACTTGATATTGAATTACAAATGGTGGCTAAGCGTGCTATGCAAGGCAAACGTGGCGCCGTAGTTGCGCTTGACCCTCGTACCGGCGAAGTACTGGCAATGTATTCAAACCCCAGTTACGATGGCAACCTCTTTGTACACGGTATTAGCAGTAAAAATTATAAAAAACTGCTTAACTCAAAAAACTTACCTTTAATAAACCGTACGGTACAAGGTTATCCACCTGCTTCAACGATTAAGCCATTTATAGGCTTATTAGGCTTAGATTCCAAAGTGATCACCCCTGAAACTAAAATTATGGATCCCGGCTGGTATCAGCTCAAGGGTATTGAGAAAAAATACCGTGACTGGAAAAAATGGGGACACGGCTGGGTTAATTTAAATAAAGCGATTGAGCAATCTTGTAATATTTATTTTTATGACTTGGCGTTTAAATTAGGCATTAACCGCATTAGCGATATGATGGAAAAATTTGGCTTTGGTGATTATACCGGTATTGATATTCATGAAGAAAGTCGCGGCATATTACCTAGCGTTCAGTGGAAAAGACGACGTTTTAATCAACCTTGGTACACAGGTGAAACCGTATCTATTGGCATAGGACAAAGCTTTTGGTCAGTAACGCCTTTGCAGTTAGCACAAGCTACCAGCATTTTAGTGAACAAGGGTGAAATAAAAATACCACATTTACTTAAAGCCACAACACAATCATTACCCCCCATAAAACAAGGTAATGAAACTATGGTAGAACAAGCCATTCATCAAGAAATAAACTATGAAAATAAAGCCCCGATCAAACTAACTAACGATAAATACTGGGATATTATATTAAGCGCCATGCACGATACCGTGCAAAAACCTAGTGCAACAGGACATTTTGCTTTTAAAGGCACTCACTATGACGCTGCAGGAAAAACAGGATCAGCTCAAGTAGCCAGCGTAGCACAAGATGAAAAATATGATGCCAGTAAAATCAAGGAACGCAAGCGTGATAATGCTATGTTTATAGCCTTTGCTCCTTATAATAATCCTGAAATAGTCGTCGCTGTTGCAATAGAAAATGTTGCCAAAGGGGGCGGTGGAACCAACGCTGGCCCTGTTGCCAGACAAATAATGGATCAATATTTTGGCCATCGTTTTGATAAAAAACAAAAAACTAAATAGGTTAACCTAATGTCAATGCGTTCATCTGGACAAGATCAACATAAAACACCATCATTTTGGCAAAGAATTCATATTGATATACCTTTGTTATTGGGTTTGTTAAGCTTAATGACGTTAGGCTTATTTGTTGTGTACAGTGCAGGTGGGCAAGAGTTTGATATCGTGATCCGCCAAGCTATTCGCTTAGGTATTGGCTTAGTGGTTATGCTGGCTATTGCACAAATTCCCCCATTAAGTTATCAAAAATGGGCTGTTCCTGTCTTTGTGGCTGGTATATTATTATTAGCTGCCGTACTGCTGTTTGGCCATGTAGGTAAAGGAGCACAACGCTGGCTTGATCTAGGTTTTATGAAATTTCAGCCTTCAGAAATAATGAAACTCGTCGTACCCATGATGATCGCTTGGTATATAAGCCAGTACAATTTACCCGCAAAACTGCAACATATTTTTATTGCCTTTGTTTTAGTCTTAATACCAACCTTATTAATTGCCAAACAACCTGATTTAGGTACATCATTACTGATCGCCAGTTCAGGAATTTTTGTTATTTTCTTAGCTGGAGCAAGTTGGAAACTTATTGGATTATGTGTTGGCTTAGCTTCAGCTTTTGCACCTATATTGTGGATGTTTTTGATGAAAGATTATCAAAAGCAACGAGTACTAACTTTTTTAAACCCTGAGCAAGATCCGCTTGGCTCGGGCTACCATATTATTCAATCAAAAATAGCCATTGGCTCTGGCGGTATTCATGGTAAAGGTTGGTTACAAGGTACTCAATCACAACTTGAATTTTTACCTGAACGCCATACTGACTTTATTTTTGCCGTGTTCAGCGAAGAATTTGGTTTAATTGGCGTTACCCTATTACTTACGGTTTACCTTGCTATTGTCATGCGAGGCTTATGGATCGCCACCAATGCACAACATGCTTTTACTAAATTACTTGCTGGTAGTTTAACGCTGACTTTTTTTGTTTATGTTTTTGTAAATATTGGTATGGTTTCAGGACTATTACCCGTTGTCGGTGTACCTTTACCTTTGGTAAGCTATGGCGGTACGTCTATGGTTACCTTAATGGCTGGTTTTGGTATTATTATGGCTATAGGTACACATCGACGTTTTAATGCCTAATGCACACATGTTAAAAGGATAAGCCATCAATATGCACAGTAAATTTCATACGATTATTGTTAGCTTATTACTTTTTTTACTCTCTGCCTGTTCAGTTAACACAGGGCGTTATCAGCAAAAACATGACAGCACACCCGATCGCTTACCTCATCCACACGAATTAAAAGATGCTATTCCTCGTGATGAGCCCAAAAGCCGCGGTGGTAATAAAGATTACACCGTATTGGGTAAACACTATAAAGTGTTAGCTAATGCCGATAACTTTCAACAAACAGGGATCGCATCTTACTATGGTAATAAATTTCATGGTCATTTAACGTCAAATGGTGAAATTTATAATATGTATGATATGAGTGCCGCCCATAAAACATTGCCCTTACCTACCTATGTTAAGGTGACCAATTTAAGCAATAACAAATCAGTTATTGTACGAGTAAACGATCGTGGCCCTTTTCATGATGATCGTATTATTGACCTTTCGTACAGTGCTGCTTATAAACTTGATATGTTAAAAAAGGGTACTGCTCAAGTAAAAATAGAAAGTATCAATTACTTAACAGCCCAACGAGCAAAAGAAAACAACAAAGCGACATTGGCTCCTACTATTTCTCATTTTCAAACGCCACAATTTGCAGATGCTCAACAACATTATATTCAAGTATTTGCTACTAAAAGTATTGAAAAAGCTAAAAACACCGCTAATGCCTTAGCTGCCCTTTATCAAAAAAAGGTTAATTGGTTAGCTCAAGATGGAATTTTTCGCGTACAAATAGGTCCAATGACCAGTGAAGAAGAAGTGCAACAATTACTGCAAAATTTGCGAGAAAACGGCTACCCTCAAGCCTTTCCCCGTAAAAACACCGCAGAATAAATGGTACTATAACGCTAAGTAATCTAGTGCGTACCCTAACGATATACTCAATTGAGATAAAATGTAACAAGCATTTATTTAGTTAATAAAAATGGTACAATATTTCAGTTAATTATTTCTCAATTTATGTATCTAAAAATATGGCGAGTTGTATGACCCCTAAAACGAATAAAATAATCAAATTTTTTGCGGCAATCACCTTTGCAGTTGCCAGCTTTAGCCAAGCGGCTGTTATTATTCCTAATCCCCCTGAAATTAATGCAAAAGGTTATATCCTAATCGATTACACTACAGGTAAAGTTATTGCTGAAGGCAATGCTGATACACAGCTTCCTCCTGCAAGCTTAACCAAAATGATGACCAGCTATATTATCGGTAAAGAAATTCAAGCGGGTAATATTTCTAATGACGATAAAGTATTAATAAGCGAAACGGCATGGGCACAAAACCCCGTATTTGCTGGTAGTTCATTAATGTGGATAGAAGCAGGTACTGAAGTACCAGTAAATTTATTAAACCAAGGTATTATTGTTGCCTCAGGTAACGATGCTTGTGTAGCTATGGCTGAACATATCGCTGGTAGTGAAAGTGCATTTGCTGATTTAATGAATGCGCATGCAGAACAACTCGGTATGACATCAACTTATTTTGAAAATAGTCATGGCTTGCACAGCGATAGCCATATGACAACACCTCGTGATATGGCCACACTCGCACAAGCCTTGATCAGAGACGTACCCGAAGAATATAAAATTTATAAACAAAAATCATTTACCTACAATAATATCAAACAATATAACCGTAACAGTCTGTTATGGGATAAAAGCATGAATGTTGACGGCCTAAAAACAGGTCATACATCACAAGCGGGTTACAGCTTAGTCGCCTCAGCAACCAAAAATAATATGCGTTTAATTTCAGTCGTAATGGGCACAAAAAGCGAACGAGCGCGTAAAGTTGAAAGTAAAAAATTATTAAATTATGGCTTTAGATTTTTTGAAACGATCATACCTTATAAAGCAGGTGAAAAATTTGCCTCAAATAAAGTGTGGATGGGTGATATTAGTGAAGTTGACTTAGGCATATTGTCTGATACACCGATCACGATTCCACGAGGCCAACGTAAAAATTTACAAGCTAACTTCAAATTAGAGCGCCAACTTAAAGCCCCAATCGCTAAGGGTGAAGTTGTCGGTAAATTGTTTTTACAACTTGATGGCGAAGATATTGCTGAATACCCTCTAGTAACCTTACAAGAGGTGAATGAAGGCAGTTGGTTTAGCCGCTTAGTTGATTATATAAAATTACAATTTGTTGATTAGCTTCAACATAAGTAAGAGATTTTAAAAATGAATACCAAATTTGATGAATTATTGGAATTTCCAACCGTTTTAAACTTTAAAGTTATGGGCGTTGCCTGTGATGAGTTGCCTGATCTTATTATTGCTGAATTACAAAAGCATACACCGGGTGACTACACAACTAGCATTAAGCCAAGCGCTAAAGGCAATTACCACTCGGTATCAATACCCGTAACAGTAACCAGTAAAGAACATATTGAAAAAATATACAAAACCTTAAACGCCATTGAGCAAGTAAGGTACGTATTGTAAATAATAATTAAGCCGCTTTTAGTTAGCTTTAAGTTAACCCCATTAAAAGCGGCTTAATTTATCTACTCACTTTTCCTAAAGTTTCGCTATAATGCAACATTCTAATTGATTGATGAGATAATCGCTTGAATAATACTCTCATAATTCGACAACTTGCCACCATGAAATACACCCCTGTATGGCAAGCAATGCAACACTTTACCGATAATCGCAGAGAAGATACGCCCGATGAACTCTGGCTAGTTGAGCATCCTCCTGTTTTTACGCAAGGTCAAGCAGGTAAAGAAGAACACCTATTAATGCCAGGCGATATTGAAGTGGTTAAAGTAGATCGAGGTGGACAAGTAACCTATCATGGCCCGGGCCAACAAGTTATTTATTTTATGATCGACCTGCGCCGACGAAAAATGGGCGTTCGCCAACTCGTTACCTTAATTGAAAATGGCATTGTTGCCGCTTTAAAAGACTACCAAATAACTGCAGCCCCCAAAGCTGATGCGCCTGGCGTTTATGTTGATGGTAAAAAAATAGCTTCTTTAGGCTTACGAGTTAGAAAAGGTTGCTCTTTTCATGGTTTAGCACTTAATGTCAATATGGATCTCGAACCATTTCTGCGTATAAACCCTTGTGGCTATGCTGGCCTCGAAATGATCCAAAGTGCTGATATTTCAACACTCAATAGTACTGAGGCAGCAGGCAAAGCCCTTGTAAAACACTTAACACAATTATTTGCAGCAACCGATCTTCGCTACGAAACAGGATTACCAACCAATGACAACGAATAGCACAAGCCAAGCAAACAAAAAAACAACCAGAGTTGCACCTGGCACAAAAATGCGAGATGCCGATAAAATGGCACATATTCCTATCAAAGTTGTACCCTCAACACGCGAAAGTATGTTGCGTAAACCTGAATGGTTACGTATCAAACTACCACGTAGCACCGACAGAATTGATGGAATAAAATCAGCCTTACGTAAGCATAATTTACATTCTGTGTGTGAAGAAGCTTCTTGCCCTAACCTCTCAGAATGTTTTAATCATGGTACTGCCACTTTTATGATCTTAGGTGATATTTGTACCCGCCGTTGTCCTTTTTGTGATGTTGGCCATGGACGACCTCTTGCCCCTGATCCGCAAGAGCCCGAAAAGCTTGCCTTAACGCTAAAAGACATGAAGTTAAAATATGTGGTGATCACCTCAGTAGATCGCGACGATTTGCGCGATGGCGGCGCACAACAATTTGCTGATTGTATCAAAGCAATAGCACAACACGCACCCGATACCAAAGTAGAAATATTAGTACCTGATTTTCGTGGCCGTATGGACAGAGCTTTAGCTATTTTAAATCAAAATCCACCAGATGTATTTAATCATAACTTAGAAACGGCACCACGCTTATACACCAAAGCTCGCCCTGGTGCGAACTATCAATGGTCACTTGATTTATTGAAAAAGTTTGGTGAAACCAACCCTAATGTACCAACAAAATCAGGTCTTATGGTTGGTTTAGGAGAAACTAACGATGAAATACTCGAGGTAATGCGTGATTTACGCGCCCATGGTGTAACTATGTTAACCATTGGCCAATACTTACAACCGAGTAAACATCACCTACCTGTTGAACGTTATGTTCACCCTGACGATTTTGATATGTTTCATCAAGAAGCCATAAAAATGGGCTTTAAACATGCTGCTTGTGGGCCGTTAGTGCGCTCAAGTTATCATGCAGACAAACAAGCCGCGGGTGAAGAAGTAAATGTAAATTACAACGCTTCTGACTACTAAATAACGATATTTTGTACTACATCGTTATTATGTACTGGCAGGGTAATAAATAATGGCAGGGAATATTCCTAAAATAAGGGAATTTCCCTCTGACGATCGTTATTGGCGAGTCGATTCCTTTGGCGCAATTATTCGTAATCATAATGTTCCTTCTGAACCATTTATACAGATTGTTATCAGTCCCTTTATTGATGCTGATTTACATACTAAAGAGCCCAAGGATTTAATATCTATTTATGCAACAAGCAACAACGAAAGAAAATCAATTCAAATAGGTGTTGGTCAATTACCATTTATTTCTATTGGCTCTGTTTGGAAAAATGGTTTTATACAATCGTTTAAAGCGGGAACTGAAAAAATTATTGATGACGTTAATATTAATGATGAAACTATTAAAATAGTTAATGCCAACCATAAAATTGGCGGTAAATATTTAATCCCACCTAATTATTATAAATTTGGTAAAGAAGGTCTCTACTCAAAGCTCATAGCGATCAAGAATTCAAAAGGCGATCCTTTTGGCATTCTAATACCAGTAATAGAAGTTATTAGGTTTTACTATGCTTTATCGACTCATTTATCACATGCTGTTTTTTCAGGGGCTTTTAAACATAATATAAATTCACTAATTAATCCTCAAAATAGCGGCTATATTAAAGAAGAATCTCGTTGTATATTGCATTTACGAAAACACATCACTGACGAAGAAGGTTGGGTTATTGGTAGAATTTTAAAGTCGAAAGAGGCATTTTACGGAGCCAACCAACCATTTGACGATATAATGCAAAATTCTATTAATTATAGATGGATACATGTTTCTTCAGCTTTTCCCTTTACTGGTTTTACTAATTTAACCGCAAGAACCAAGAACATATGTTCAATCACAGAAGATGGCTGGAAAACGTTAATTTTGGAGTTAAAATATTGTACAGCTTCCTTTCCTTTTGAAAATGCTACTTTTCCCAGAGACAACGACAACAATACAGAAACAGATCCAAACAATAGGTTACCACCTGAAGCTAAAAGCAGTGCTTGGCCTATATCTAAAAGTGAAGAAGCTGATGGCAGTAAAGATCTGCAAAACAAACAAGAACCTAATGCCCTGTGCTCTAACGAAACAATCACATTACCAACCAATCGTTTTGCTGCAATAGATGGAAAGAAACCAGATAAGCCTGAAAAAGAGCAATGCCGTTATATGAGTGGTCTTGTTATACCTAATGAAGATCATGAGTCTGACGCACTAGGTACAGGGATCCCTTCTTCAAATGATTCAAGTATCGGAAGAGGTAATATTATTCCTCAACGAACTCGTGCTAAATCATTACCTGCAAGTTTTGAATCATTCAAAGCAGCGATTGAATTATTAAATCAAAAAGACGGTGTATCAGCTTACATTAGACCATTAAATAACCTTATTGAATATATGCCGTTAACTAAATCTCCTCGATATAGACAGTGGGCATATTTAGATTCAAAAACATATCGTCGCAGACAAGTGATAGCAGCTAACATTGAATATCAAAATCACCATTATATTTTATTAGAATTTGAATCAAGAAAAGGCGAAAATTTTAGAGTGGCTCTTATTAACGTTACTTCTGGTGATCAAATTACCGATATAGGGCTAAATAAATTACTAACAAGGCTAGCTATTGAGAAAGGTGTATGGAATAAAATAGCCCATTATTTCAATAACCTAAAAATGACAACATTGAAGCATACTTGGAAAAGCACTCAACATTTTAGTGATACTATTTTGGATAAGTTGAATTAATCACCTAATAATACCTTGTTGTTAAGCTTTCCAGTTTCAAATAAATAGATTATAAATGGCTCAGAGGTAATAAGGATTAGCTTGCAATCCATATAAATATTTTTCATCAAAAAAACGTCAAAACGAAAGATTTTAATAATTAGCAAATGTCATTATCTCAAAGCATAAAAAATTACACTAAAATGAACTCAATGATTAATAAATACACGATAGCTAATATGTTTTGCGAAAGAGATGAGATTGCTCAATTCAAAGATATCATTATTAATAAAAACAATGTATTACTTACAGGTGAGCATGGTATAGGTACAACGACGCTCATTCAGCAGGTGTTTCATCAATTACCTGAACATAGCGTAGGAATTCATATTGATGTATTTGATATCACCGATGATATCGATTTTATACACGCCTTTTATCAAGCACTTGTTCATCAACTGCCGTTACAGAACACAGAAAAAGAGTTACAACATTATTTTCCCTGTTTTACTGCTTCATTCACCCGTAAAAACCAATCTGAGCATAGTGTTAGTAAAGTAACTTCCAGTTATAGCTTCGATGAGTTATTGGTATCGATCTTTTCAGGTATAGACTTATTTTGCCGAGAGTATGGT
>WFQC01000156.1 GCA_015487235.1 Alteromonadaceae bacterium | reverse complement strand
TTCTGCTTGATAGATGCACGCATCGTTTTTAGTCGTGTAAAAATTAAAACTCATGTTCTGTAGCCATTTTGTATGAGCAGAGCATGAGTTTTTTTACGCAAGCAATGAGTAGCATCGCACTTTTGTGCGTAATAGCAACTCGAATAAATAACTGAACAACCTTGCTGAACATCATTTTTTCTTGTGTAAATTTTAGATCATTTACTTGGTATTATTTCTCATTTTTTGCACAATCAAGTATGATTAGCTTAAATAGACCTCAACTTTTTGCTAATTATTAAGCTATGACACAAGCGTTGCTGTGGCACACCGAAAAATTATCCCCTGATTATGCAGAGTTATGTAACGCTTTGTATGAACGTGAATTAAAACAATTAGCTGAAGCTGATTTGACAACCGCACACGCGATACAGAATCGACTAAAAAGCTTACCTTATTATATTAAACGTACCGCCTATGCGATGACTCAACAAAGTGACACTCCGTTACAACTTGATGTGCAAAATGCGAGTTGGACCGCAAAACAACAAAATAATATGCCAATGAAAGAACAACAGCTTGAGGCGGTATGGCAGTGGTATCAAAGTACAGAACTTACTTTAGGTTTGGTAATACCAATTAGTGTTGGAGAACGGATTGTGCTTGATAGTATTGATCGCATAGATGATAAAAAAATACGTTTTCGTAGCAATGCGTTTGGTTGGTTTGATCAAAATAACATAAAAAAAACACTTTTTACTCAACAAAGCCAAATACCGCAACCAACCATACAGTTGTTTAAGCCTAATAAAAAAGTCATGATATCTGCTTGTGCAGGGCATCGCTGGCAGCGTAATAGCAAAGCTCAACCTGTTACCTTAACGCTACGTGAATTATTACTTTCTTGTGCAATTAATTGGCACAACTTTAAAAAGCTTTCAGCGTCTCCTTATACTCAGGCTAGTTAAGCTAAAGTTGATCTAACATTCACACTACAAGAAAATCGTCATCTATTTGGTGTTATTTTATAATCAAATTATCAACAACGAACATTCCACTAAAGGCAGGTCTATAAACAAGGCTTTAACTGCTCTGCTGCTGCTGTTATCATTAACCGTTCAAGGTAAATAGTTGGGCAAAAAGTTAAACTTTATGCGTTTTATTTCATTACTTTTAATTGTTTTTTTAGCATTGCTACAGTACCGACTTTGGTTTGGTAAACACAGTGTGCCTGACTACTTAGCATTAAAAGATGAAATGCAGCGCCAGCAAATGGCTAATAACCAACTAAAACAACGTAATAAATTACTTTATGCTGACATCGATGATTTAAAGTCAGGTGTTGAAGCGATTGAAGAACGTGCTCGTAATGAATTGGGAATGATCAAAGCAGGTGAAACTTTTTTCCGCATTATTCCAGCACATAAATCGTCATCACGTCGCCGTATCAGTGAGCCTAATACTTACAAGGAAAACCATTGAATAAGTCGTTTTTATTTGATGATGCATCATCATTAGTTGCCATCGTACCTGCTGCAGGCGTTGGCAAGCGAATGAAAAGTAACTGCCCTAAACAATATTTACGCTTATTAAATAAAACCGTATTAGAGCATACTGTAGATAAACTACTTGCTCACCAGCGTATTACAAAGGTTATTATTGCTTTAGGTGAGCATGATGATTATTTTGCGCAAACCACTTTAGCTAACCATCAGCAAGTTACTACCGTTATAGGCGGGCAAGAACGCGTTGATTCGGTACTTGCGGCATTAAAAACTATTGAACAACCACAAAACACTTGGGTATTAGTGCATGATGCAGCAAGGCCTTGTTTACGCTTAAGTGATCTTAATAAATTAATTAGTTATTGCTCTAAAACTCATCATGGCGCTTTATTGGCCACGCCTGTGCGTGATACCATGAAACGAGCGCAAAAAAACACGACCAAAGTTGCATTTACAGAAAATAGAGAAAACCTTTGGCATGCCTTAACCCCACAAATGTATCCTGCAGCACAACTTATAGAGGCTATAGAAACAGCCCTTGCAAATGGCGAAATCATTACGGATGAATCTTCAGCCATTGAAATCATGGGAGCAACAAGCTGTTTAGTCGAAGGCAGTAGTGACAATATTAAAATTACACGCCCTGATGATCTCGCGCTAGCAGAATTTATTTTACATAAACAATATAAGCAACAAGAGAAATAGCATGAACTTACGTATTGGACATGGTTTTGATGTACATAAATTTGGTGGTGATAAACCCCTTGTATTAGCGGGTGTTACAATTGAACACCCACAAGGGTTTATTGCACATTCTGATGGTGACGTTGCTATTCATGCTTTATGTGATGCCATTTTAGGGGCACTGTGTTTAGCCGATATTGGCAATCATTTTCCTGATACTGATGGCCAATATGAAAATATTGATAGTCGAATATTATTACGTCAAGTGGTGACATTAATGCGTGAACAGGGCTATCAACTCGGTAATGCTGATATTACCATTGTTGCTCAAACACCTAAAATAGCTCCTTATTTGTTAGCTATGCGCGACTGTTTAGCGCAAGACTTACAAACCCATATTGATCATATTAATGTTAAGGCAACCACCACTGAAAAACTTGGTTATATTGGTCGCAAAGAAGGGGTGGCTGTGCATGCGGTAGTATTGTTAAACAAGGACAATACCTAAAATGACTGATGATATTATGTCAAGTTTTAGCTATTTACAGGGTAAACCTCAAGTTTCTGCACTTCTTCGCAGCCAAATGGCTGACTTTAAAGTTTATGAAATCTTACCTTTTTCTCCGAGCGGTGAAGGTGAACATTTATTTATCTACCTTCGTAAAATAGGAACAAATACCGACTTTGTTGCGAAAGCGTTAGCTAAATATTTTCACGTAAAAGACGCTTTAGTGAGTTATGCAGGATTAAAAGATCGTTTTGCCATTACCGAACAATGGTTTAGTGTGCATTTGCCTGGTAATCAAGTGTTTGATTTATCTAAAGTAATGATTGAAGGTGTCGAGATTTTACAAAGTAAGCGACACCATAAAAAATTACGTATAGGGGCATTGTTAGGTAATCGCTTTGAATTAGTTTTACGAGAAGTCAGTGATATTGATGAAATCACTCAACGTTGGCAACAAATTTTACAAACCGGGGTGCCTAATTATTTTGGTGAGCAGCGTTTTGGTATTGAGGGTGGCAATTTACCCAAAGCATTAGCGTTATTTGCAGGAAAAAAGATAAAAAATAAGAAAAAGCGCGGTTTATATTTATCTGCTGCGCGTTCATATTTATTTAATCAAATTGTAAGTAAACGTATTAATGATCATTTCTTTAATCAATTATTAAAGGGTGATGTTTGTATGCTTGCGGGCAGTCAATCTGTTTTTAAAGTGCCTGAAGTGACTAGCGAATTAGCACAGCGTTTAAATGAAGGCGATATTGATATTACCGCTACAATGTGGGGTGCCGGTGAATTAATGACCACAGCAGATGCTTTCGCATTGGAGCATAATGTAGCACAACAATATCAAAATATTTGTGAAGGGCTAGCACGCTTTGGGCTTAAACAAGAGCGCAGAAAAATAAGGCTTACAATTACTCAAGGCAAATTAAGCTTTGATAACAATGTAGTTAAATTAAATTTCTTTCTACCTGCGGGATGTTATGCAACAACCGTTTTAAGAGAATTAGTTCATTATCAAGATATGACAGAACGAGCATAACTCATGAGAATATTATTAAGTAACGATGATGGTGTTAATGCACTAGGTATTAAAGCGCTTTATCAAGAGCTTTGCAAATTTGCCAGTGTAACAGTGGTAGCACCTGATAGAAACTGCAGTGGAGCAAGCAACTCACTAACATTATTAAACCCGCTTCGTACGCAAACATTAGACAATGGTTTTATCTCAGTTAACGGTACGCCAACCGATTGCGTGCACCTTGCATTAAGTCAATTAATGCAACCTTTGCCAGATTTAGTGGTCGCAGGTATTAATCATGGTGCTAATTTAGGCGATGACGTGCTGTATTCTGGTACGGTTGCTGCGGCAACAGAAGGCCGTCATATGGGATTACCTGCCATAGCTGTTTCTTTAGTTGGTAAAGCCGAAAAAAACTATCATACTGCGGCAGTGATCACTGCACAGTTTATTAAGCGGTTGCAAGAGCATCCACTGGCTAATGATCAAATTATTAATTTAAACGTACCAGATATCAGTTTAGATGAAATTCAAGGCATAAAAGTAACGCGTTTAGGGCATCGCCATAAAGCTGAAACTATGAAAAAAATGAAAGATCCATGGCATCGAGATATTTACTGGTATGGTTCTTTAGGAAATGAGTTAGATGCGGGTGAAGGTACAGATTTTTATGCTGTAGCGAATCAATATGCATCAGTTACCCCGTTGACTGTTGACATGACCGCTTATCAAAGTATTAGTAAAATGGAGCAATGGTTAAACGATTTTTCGTTATAAATCTGTTGGATAAAAGTAGTATGATAAACCATCAAAAATCAGCTAATCGTTTAGCAGGAAAGTCAACCCGTAGTGGCGAACTGTTAGCCCAAAAACTTGCTAGTGAAGGAATACAAAACACACAAGTATTACAAGCTATTGCCAAAACACCTCGGCATTTGTTTATTCCTGAAATTTTAGCGCACAAAGCCTACGACAATACTGCGTTACCAATAGGTCAGGGACAAACGATTTCTCAACCTTATATTGTGGCAAGAATGTCAGAACTTTTACTTGCTGAAGGTGTGCCAGATAATATTCTTGAAATTGGTACGGGCTCTGGCTACCAAACCGCTATTTTAGCGCAACTAATTGGTCAAGTTTATTCAATCGAGCGTATCAAAACATTGCAATGGCAGGCTAAGCGTCGTTTACGCGCCATGGATTTACATAATATAACCATGAAGCATGGCGATGGTTGGCAAGGTTGGCAAAGTAAAGCTCCCTTTCAAGCTATCATTGTAACCGCTGCTCCTAATGAAATACCACAAGCTTTACTCGCACAGTTAGCTAATGGTGGTAAATTGGTCATACCGGTAGGTGAACAAGCACAAATACTTAAGGTGATCACCCGTCAAGGAGCTCACTTTCATGAACAACAAATAGAAGCTGTACGTTTTGTACCTTTGGTGCCTGGCGAATTGCTATAACATTTACCATTTAAGAGGACAATAATGAAGTTATTTTCAGGTATTTACCAATGGACAATGCGCTGGGCTGAGCATAAATTAGCACCTAAAGCGTTAGCTGTGCTAACCTTTGCCGAGTCTGTTTTTTTTCCTATTCCCCCAGATGTATTACTTGCGCCAATGGTGTTAGCAAAACCTCATAAAGCATGGCATTACGCTACACTCACAACTATCGCTTCAGTTTTAGGTGGGGTTGTGGGTTATTGGTTAGGTTACGCACTGTTTGATCCGCTTATTCAACCTATTATTACTGAATTAGATTATCAGGCTAAATTTGATCGTATTATTGACTGGTTTCAAACATGGGGCGTTTGGGTGGTATTTCTTGCGGGATTTTCGCCTATTCCCTATAAACTATTTACTGTAAGTGCAGGCTTTTTACAGATGGCCTTTTTCCCCTTCTTGATTGTTTCAGCTATTGGTAGAGGTTTACGCTTTTTCCTAGTTGCAGGCTTAATGCAATGGGGAGGTAAGCCAATGGAAGCAAAATTACGTCAATGGATTGATGTTATTGGTTGGGCTGTCGTTGTTTTAATAATAATTGTTTATTTTTTAATGCATTAAAATTAAAGTAATGCGTGTTAGGCTTTGAATTTGTCATATGATAGTCGGGAAAATAATCTACTATGGCTTTTAGCTGCACGTAATGCAAAAGGCGAAAAAGCCTATACTATCAAAATAAAAATAAAGCAAATGGGAGCAGGATGGTTTTGCTGAAACGGTCGAATTTGATTGTTATATTGCTAAGTTTATTCATTCTTTCGGCGTGCTCTACTCGTCATGCACCTGCTCCTATTAGCGAGATAACTGGCTCGCAATTACTGAATAAAAAAAATAGAGCAAGTCTTAAAGCTGATAAATATATAGTCAAAAAAGGTGAAACACTCTATTCCATTGCTTGGCGAGCCAATTCAGACGTCAGAACACTGGCTAAACTCAATAAACTTTCGCCACCTTATAAAATATTTCCGGGTCAAGAAATATTTTTAAGTGCAAAATCAAGCAAAACCAAACAGAACAATAGCTACAGCAAAAAACTGAATAAAAGCTCTGGTCTGACTTCAACTAAACCACCTAAAAAAGCACTTGCACTGAATAAAAAGCAGGCGTATGGTAAATCTGTAGCGGTTAAAAAAACCAGTAAAAACAAACAACCTAAGCGAGCAAAACAGGCTCAAGAAAGTTTTTCTAAAAAAATTAGAAAATGGGTCTGGCCAGCAAAAGGTAAGTTGATTGCTAAGTTTTCAACAGGGCTACAAGGTAATAAAGGTATTGATATTGCTGGCAAACGTGGCGACAAAATTGTTGCAGCAGCCGAAGGGAAAGTCGTTTACGCAGGTGATGCCTTACGCGGTTATGGTAATTTAATTATTATCAAACACAATGACGATTACCTCAGCGCTTATGCTCATAATGACCGTATATTGGTTAGAGAGCAGCAACGTGTTAAAGCGGGTGATATTATTGCCAAAATGGGAAATACTGATGCAGAAAGAGTCATGCTTCATTTTGAAGTTCGCTTTCGCGGAAAATCAGTTAACCCTCTGAAATACCTACCTAAAAAATAAAATATTATAATAACTGATAAACAATATATTGGAGCTAACGTGAATATTTAAATTTTAATTGCTAATGCTGATTGGGAGACATAAGCATGAAAAAAGAACAACAAAAAATCGATGATATCGTAATAAGTGATGATGTTCTAATTGAAGATGAAATTAAGCCTCAAGAAGAACCCACATCGAACTTAGATGCAACACAAATGTATTTAAGTGAGATAGGCGCCTCACCATTATTAAGTGCAGAAGAAGAAGTCTATTTTTCTCGCTTAGCCTTAAAAGGGGATGAAGCTTCCCGCAAACGTATGATTGAAAGCAATCTTCGTTTAGTCGTTAAAATTGCTCGCCGTTACAATAACCGGGGTTTACCTTTACTTGATTTAATTGAAGAAGGAAATTTAGGTTTGATCCGTGCGGTAGAAAAATTTGATCCTGAACGTGGTTTTCGTTTTTCAACCTATGCAACATGGTGGATCCGTCAAACGATTGAACGGGCGATTATGAATCAAACCCGTACTATTCGTCTTCCAATTCATGTGGTTAAAGAATTAAATATTTATTTACGTACAGCGCGAGAGTTAGTACAAAAACTTGATCATGAACCAACGGCTGAAGATATCGCCAAAGTGTTAGACAAACCTGTATCTAGCGTTACTAAAATGCTGCGCCTTAATGAACGTATCTCGTCTGTTGATACGCCTTTTGGTGGTGAATCAGATAAAGTATTGCTTGATGTCTTGCCTGATGAAAAGGGTAGTGGCCCTGAAGGAAATTTACAAGCCGAAGATATGAGCAATAGTATTGTTTATTGGCTTGAAGAGTTAAATTCAAAACAGCGTGAAGTATTAGCGCGTCGTTTCGGTTTACTTGGTTATGAAGCTGCAACATTAGAAGATGTTGGTGCAGAAATCGGCTTAACAAGAGAACGAGTAAGACAAATTCAAGTTGAGGCATTAAAACGCTTACGCGACATGCTAAGTCAACAAGGTCTATCTATTGAAACCCTATTTGAAGCAAGCTATTAGTATGCTATAAACACCTTAGAAATATGGCTTTGTAGTTTTTCAGTCTATATTTTTAAGGTGTTTTTTGTTCGTAAAAAGTATTATATTTGTGCTTTTAATTCAAATAATAAATCTAAAGCTTGTTTCGGGCTTAAATCGTTTACATCAATTGTTTGTAGTTTATCGATAATAGGGTGTTGCTCAGCTTCAACTAAGCTAAGCTGTTGAAAAGTATGTGGTTCAGGCGTGATGCTAGGGCTTTGTTGCTGTTCAAGTTCTATTAATCGCTGTTTAGCCCTTTGTACCACTTCTTTAGGCACTCCCGCGAGTAACGCAACTTGTAAACCAAAACTTTTACTTGCGGCACCTTCTTGTACGGTATGCATAAAAATAATATTATCATCGTGTTCAACGGCATCTAAATGTACATTAGCCAACGTGTCTATTTGTTTTGCTAATAAAGTAAGCTCAAAATAGTGGCTGGCAAATAAAGTAAAAGCTTTGATTTTACAAGCTAGCATTTCAGCACATGCCCACGCTAAAGAAAGCCCATCGTAGGTACTCGTTCCTCGACCTATTTCATCGAGTAATACTAAGCTTTTTTCTGTAGCATTATGTAAAATATTAGCAGTTTCTGTCATCTCAACCATAAAAGTAGAACGACCACTGGCTAAATCATCAGAAGCGCCAATACGGGTAAAAATGCGATCAACTATACCAATGGTAGCTTCACTAGCAGGCACATAACAACCAATATGGGCTAATAAAACAATAAGTGCAGTTTGGCGCATATAGGTTGATTTACCGCCCATATTAGGACCGGTTATAATTAGCATACGACGACTTGATGATAATACGACGGGGTTAGCAATAAAGGCATTTTCTGTCATTTGTTCTACAACAGGGTGACGTCCTGCTTGAATATCAATACCCGTTGTGAGCGATAAGTTAGGTTTTACATAATTTAAATTAATGGCTCGTTCAGCAAAAGTCTTTAGTACATCAAGTTCTGCTAATGTTGCTGCCAATTGTTGTAATGGTGTTAAATAAGGCAAGATCTGATCAAACAATTCTTCGTATAGTCGTTTTTCGAGCGCTAAAAATCGACTTTGTGCAGTAAGTACTTTTTCTTCATGTTGTTTTAATTCTTCGGTGATATAGCGCTCATTGTTTTTTAGTGTTTGTCTGCGAATGTAGTGTTCAGGCACTTGTGCGGCTGATGCGCGGCTAATTTCAATAAAAAAGCCATGCACCTTGTTATAACCAACTTTTAAACTAGCAATACCTGTATTCTCTTTTTCTTTTTGCTCTAATTGAGCAAGGAAATCACTAGCACCTTGGCTTAAATCACGTAATTCATCTAATTCTTGGTGATAACCTGTAGCAAGCACGCCACCATCACGTATTAATACCGGAGGGTTTTCAACAATGGCTTTACTTAGCAATGTTGCTATTTTTTCTAAAGGGTGACATTTTTTCAGCATTAAGCCTAATTGGCTTTCTTGTAATTTTACTGATGAATTAGCGAGTGTTTGCAGTAATGGTAGTTGCTTTAAGCCATCTCTTAAACGGGCAAAGTCACGTGGTCTTGCACTACGTAAAGCGATACGAGCTACAATACGCTCGATATCGCCAATAGGTTTCAATAGTTTTGCTAGCTCTTCATATAAATCAAAATAAATAATATCTGCCACAGTATTTTGTCGCTGGGTTAGTACCGTTAAATCTCGTAAAGGATAGTGTAACCAGCGTTTGAGTAAACGAGATCCCATCGGTGTTGTTGTTTTATCGAGTACTGCGGCAAGGGTGTTGTTTGTGCCCCCTTGTAGGTTTTGGGTAAGTTCTAAATTTCGTCTTGTTGCAGCATCAAGAATCACAGCAGTGCTTGATGATTCATTCGTTATTGCACGAATATGTGGTAATGCAGTACGTTGAGTATTTTTTACGTACTGTAATAAACACCCTGCAGCCATAATACCTAAAGGGTAATCTGCAATACCAAAGCCTTCTAATGCTTTGGTACCAAATTGTGTATTTAACTGTGTTTTTGCTGTGTCTAGATCAAAATCCCATGCGGGGCGTCGACGTAATCCCTTTCTTTTTTCTATCAGTGTTAGCTGGCTAAAACCTTCTGGATAAAGTAACTCAGCAGGAGATAAACGCTGAAGTTCTGCTTGTAATTGTTCGCTATTTTCAGGTTCAGATAAAATAAAGCGTCCACTGCTCACATCTAAATAAGCAAGCCCAAATTGTTGTTTATGTTCGTAAATGGCAACAATTAAGTTATCTTGTTTATCTTCTAGTAATGCTTCTTCGCTGACTGTGCCTGGTGTAACAATACGTACTACTTTTCGTTCTACAGGGCCTTTACTGGTAGCGGGGTCACCTATTTGCTCACAAATCGCAACTGATTCACCTAATTGCACTAATTTAGCGAGGTAATTATCAACAGCATGATAAGGAACTCCAGCCATAGGTATAGCATTGCCGCCTGTTTTACCTCGAGCAGTTAATGAAATATCTAATAATTCAGAAGCTTTTTTAGCGTCATCAAAAAATAGCTCATAAAAATCACCCATACGATAAAAAACTAATAAATCTGGAAATTCAGCTTTAATCTTCAAATATTGGCGCATCATGGGGGTGTGAGAAGAAAGATCAGTATTGGAGATAGTCATGAAATATTTTTAGTATTATAAGCAAAAATGAGTGTTGGATATTATGCCATAGGCAACTTTATGAGATAAGTTCTTTGTTAGATATTTTTGATTGTTGAAATTTAAATTCTTAAATATCAACAAGATAAGGTTAATTATATCTATTACGATTAAAAAAACTTGATACTGTAATCTTATACAGTATACTAGAGCTATTAACAATAAAGATTGTGGATTTTACAATGGATCAAAATAAAGAAAAAGCACTTAGCGCAGCTCTTAGTCAAATCGAACGTCAATTTGGCAAAGGCTCTATTATGAAACTCGGCGATAATACTAGCATGGATGTAGAAACCATTTCTACAGGTTCATTAGGATTAGATATTGCTTTAGGTGCGGGTGGCTTGCCTTTAGGTCGTGTTATTGAAATTTATGGGCCAGAATCAAGTGGTAAAACAACCTTAACCCTTGAAGTGATTGCAGAAGCCCAACGAGCAGGTAAAATTTGTGCTTTTATTGATGCTGAACATGCACTTGACCCTATTTATGCTGAAAAACTCGGTGTCAATATTAAAGACTTACTTGTATCTCAACCTGATACAGGTGAGCAAGCATTAGAAATTTGCGATATGTTAACGCGCTCAGGAGCTGTTGATGTTATTGTGGTTGACTCTGTTGCTGCATTAACGCCTAAGGCTGAAATTGAAGGTGATATGGGTGACTCACATATGGGGTTACAAGCGCGTATGTTATCACAAGCAATGCGTAAGCTAACGGCTAATCTAAAAAAATCAAACACTATGTTGATTTTTATTAACCAAATTCGAATGAAAATTGGTGTTATGTTTGGTAACCCTGAAACAACCACGGGCGGAAATGCGTTAAAGTTTTATGCTTCTGTTCGTCTTGATATTCGTCGTATTGGAGCTGTTAAAAATGGTGATGAAATTGTTGGTAATGAAACACGTGTGAAAGTTGTTAAAAATAAAATAGCCCCACCATTTAAACAAACAGAATTTCAAATTTTATATGGTGAAGGTATAAATAGTTACGGTGAGTTAATTGATTTAGGCGTTCAACATAAACTCGTTGAAAAAGCAGGTGCTTGGTATAGTTGTAATGGTGAGCGTATCGGTCAAGGCAAGGCCAATGCAACACAATACTTAAAAGACCATCCTGATATGGCTAAAGATTTAGATACCAAATTAAGAGCTATGTTTTTAAATAAAAATCAATCAGAAGGAAAGGTTGAAGAAACGATAACTGAATAGTTTTATTACCGATCACACCTGCAATTGATATATTGTGGGTGTTTTTTTGTTTATAGAGCTAAGGGAAGAGGGAATGTAGGAAAAGCTAAAAAGTTAAACTAACATCACCTGTTCTAGTATCATAAATAAACCCATAGTTAGTATTTTTGGTTAATTTATAAGAGCAAGTTTCGCTACCTTCATAGGCAACTATAAATTCAGCAGAGCTATCAAATGCGGCTTTGTCGCTACCATCTTGAATTAATGTGCTCCATAATGTTAAACAATCATAATTATTATTGGTTGCAAGCCAGCTATCAGAACCTGTCCAGCTTTGCGCAGGCCATCCTTGAATATTAAAATCAATGGTTCCTGTCGGTAAGTTTCCAAATACTTGCACATCATTTCTTGCTGAAAATGAGGTTGGGCTACCAAGTATTAACCATTTTGCTCGAGCTAAGTTAACACCACTTTTTAATGCACTTGCATTTGCTTTAACTTTAGCTTGATAAGCATCTTCAGTTAAGCTATTAAACTTTGCTGAAGCTGTTACTGCTAAAATTCCAAGCAATACAATGACAATAATAAGCTCTATTAAGGTGAAGCCTTGATCGTTATTTCGCCGCATAGGTTTGAATAATATAATTTTTATAATAGCTCAATTTAACAAAATCATACTATAAATACAAATAAAGTCATAATAGACGTCTATACGTTTAGATGTTGACATAGCCAAAATTCTAAGTAACATGCGTATATCTTATCTACAATGTTGCTGAGTCTTATTATGCCAATAAAAATTCCTGATCAATTGCCTGCACTTGAAATTCTTGGTAATGAGAATATCTTTGTGATGTCTGAGCGCCGAGCCGTTAATCAAGATATCAGGCCAATGAAAATGGCTATTTTAAATTTAATGCCTAATAAGATCACCACTGAAGTTCAACTGTTGCGTCTGTTATCGAATACGCCACTGCAAATTAATATTGATTTGATCCGTATTCATAATAACCCTTCAAAAAATACTCCAGTACAGCATTTAGATACATTTTATCGCGCTTTTGATGAAGTTAAAGAGGAACAGTATGACGGCTTGATTATCACCGGAGCACCATTAGGATTAGTAGAGTATGAGCAAGTCAATTATTGGGACAAAATTTGTGAAGTTTTTGCTTGGGCACAAACTAATGTTGTTTCCACCTTGTATCTTTGTTGGGCTGCTCATGCTGCTCTTTATTATCATTATGGTATTCAACGTCAATTACGAACTGAGAAATTATCAGGTGTATACAAACACTACTGTAATGATCCGCTGGAGCGATTAACGCGTGGCTTTGATGATAGTTTTTGTGTGCCACATTCTCGTTATGCTGAAGTGGAAAAAAGCCAATATCAACAAATTGATCAAATTAAAATTTTAGCTGAATCAACTCAAGCGGGCGTTTATCTTGCCGCGAGTAAAGATAAGCGACAAGTTTTTGTTACAGGTCACCCTGAATACGATGCTTTAACCTTAGATGAAGAGTATCGCCGTGATGTTCAAGCGGGATTATCGCCTAAAATTCCGATTAATTATTATATTGATAATGATCCTAATAAAAAGCCGCTTAATAATTGGCGCAGTAACGCTAATTTACTCTTTAATAATTGGATCAACTATTATGTATATCAAATAACCCCTTATCAACTTGATGCCGAGCATATTCAAACATCGATCACAGGAGAATAGCGTGACTTTATCAACGGTAGTAAATAACGATAAATTTGCTCAATTAACAAGTGCGTTAAAACAGCGTATTTTGGTGCTTGACGGTGCAATGGGCACTATGATCCAAGCCTATAAATTTGAAGAACAAGATTATCGAGGTGATCGCTTTGCTGACTGGCATTGTGACGTTAAAGGTAATAACGACTTATTGGTTTTAACACAGCCCGAAGTTATTAAAGCAATTCATCGCCAGTATTTAGACGCTGGCGCAGATATTATTGAAACTAATACCTTTAATGCTACTACTATTGCCATGGCTGACTACGACATGGAGTTATTAAGTGCTGAAATCAATTTAGTCGCCGCACAATTAGCGCGTCAAGTTGCTGATGAAATTACAGCAAAAACACCTGAAAAACCTCGGTTTGTTGCCGGTGTGTTAGGGCCAACTAATCGTACCTGCTCTATTTCTCCTGATGTTAATGATCCGGCTTTTCGTAATGTTACTTTTAATGAATTAAAAGACGCTTATATTGAATCAACAAAAGCCCTTATCGCAGGTGGTGTCGATATTATTATGGTTGAAACCATTTTTGACACGCTAAATGCTAAGGCGGCAATTTTTGCTATTGAAACGGTTTTTGATGACTTAGGCTATAAATTGCCAGTGATGATTTCAGGCACAATCACCGACGCATCAGGGCGAACCTTATCAGGACAAACCACTGAAGCTTTTTATAACTCCTTACGTCATGCTAACCCTATTTCTTTTGGTCTAAACTGTGCATTGGGGCCGGTGGAATTACGTCAATATGTTGAAGAATTAAGCCGCATTAGCGAGTTCGCCGTTTCTGCCCACCCTAATGCTGGTTTGCCTAATGCTTTTGGTGAATACGATTTTACCGTAACAGATATGAATACACATATTAAAGAATGGGCACAGGCAGGGTTTTTAAATATTATTGGTGGTTGCTGTGGCACCACGCCAGAGCATATTAAGGGTATTGCTGAAACGGTTGCTAATATTGCCCCTCGTGAAATAAAAGCGAAAGACATTGCTTGTCGATTATCAGGTTTAGAAGCGTTAAATATTACTAAAGACAGTTTATTTGTTAATATTGGCGAGCGTACTAATGTTACTGGCTCTGCTATTTTTCGGCGTTTGATCACTGAAGAAAAATATGATGAAGCCATTGCTGTAGCTTTGCAACAAGTTGAAAATGGCGCGCAAATTATCGACATCAATATGGATGAAGGCATGCTCGACTCAAAAGCAGCTATGGTGCGCTTTTTAAATCTTATTGCGGGCGAACCTGATATTGCTAAAGTGCCTATTATGCTTGATTCTTCTAAATGGGATATTTTAGAAGCTGGCTTGCAATGTATTCAGGGTAAGGGCATTGTTAATTCGATCAGCATAAAAGAAGGTGAAGATAACTTTCGTCATCAAGCTAAATTACTACGACGTTACGGTGCGGCTGTTATTGTTATGGCTTTTGACGAAGAAGGCCAAGCCGATACGCGTGCTAGAAAATTTGAAATATGTCAGCGTGCCTATCGCATTCTTGTTGATGAAATAGGCTTTCCACCTGAAGATATTATTTTTGACCCGAATATATTTGCTGTTGCTACTGGCATTGATGAACACAACAATTATGCCGTTGACTTTATTGAAGCGGTTGCTGACATAAAACAAAATTTACCCTATGCCATGGTGTCGGGTGGCGTGTCTAATGTTTCTTTTTCATTTCGTGGTAATAATCCTGTTCGCGAAGCGATCCATGCTGTGTTTTTATATCATGCGATTAAAAATGGCATGGACATGGGTATTGTTAATGCAGGGCAACTTGCCATTTATTCTGATATTCCTGAAAAATTACGCCTTGCTGTTGAAGCGGTAATTCAAAATAAAGATGACGGCGCAACAGAGCGTTTACTTGAAATAGCAGAAGAATATCGCGGCCAAGCAGGTAGCCAAAACAATAAAGCCGATCTTTCTTGGCGCGAATTACCTATAAATGAACGTTTAGCACATTCATTAGTAAAGGGCATTAATGAATTTATTGTTGAAGATACCGAAGCAGCACGTTTAGCCGCAACTAAGCCACTTGATGTTATTGAAGGCCCGTTGATGGATGGCATGAACATAGTGGGTGACTTATTTGGTGCGGGCGAAATGTTTTTACCACAAGTGGTAAAGTCTGCGCGAGTTATGAAACAGGCGGTAGCATATTTAAACCCTTTTATTGAAGCTGAAAAAACCGCAGTAAGTGCTAATGGCAAAGTATTATTAGCCACAGTAAAAGGTGATGTACATGACATAGGCAAAAATATTGT
>WFQC01000155.1 GCA_015487235.1 Alteromonadaceae bacterium | reverse complement strand
TTCTGCTTGATAGATGCACGCATCGTTTTTAGTCGTGTAAAAATTAAAACTCATGTTCTGTAGCCATTTTGTATGAGCAGAGCATGAGTTTTTTTACGCAAGCAATGAGTAGCATCGCACTTTTGTGCGTAATAGCAACTCGAATAAATAATACCAATTTGATTAAATTTCTTCCTAACTCAGAGCTATGCTCGATATTCAATAACAAGGCAAATTTATTTAGATCTAGTCATTCTAAATCAAATAAATTTAACGCAGTTAGTGGGCATCGAGCAAGCTCCCGAAGGGCGATTTTAAAAGGCTTATATGCTACGTTATTGATTTTGGCAAGGGAATAACCTATGTGGACTCCCTCTTGTCAACAATAAAAATGGCTTTGAAGAAATTAAACGCTTACTTATGTTCGAGCTCTAATTGAGTAGCTAACTCTGGCTCATTGATATTTGCGCGAACAGGTGGTCAAATCTATTAAGCGAGCGCTAGGCTCTTGGTTATTCACTGACTTCACCTGCTGGTTTTTACCTTCAATTGTGCATTTTTAGTGTTTGAACTTGTTAAGCTGAAATTAATTCAGCCTTGTATTCTGTGCCTTGAGTTAACATGGCAAATGCTGTTCTTACCGTTTTATTTGCTAATGCTACGGCTGCACAACGTTTACCTCTACGTGCAACCAGTGCTTGTATCCACGCTTCTTTTTTTGTTTTCGCTTCACGCGTGATTATTCGATTAATAGCTGCCATTGCACCAACCACAAGATTACTACGCAGCATACTATTTTTAACATATTTACCAATACTGCCAAGCTTGGCTTTGCCTCCTGATGAATACTGTATAGGTGTTAACCCGATACAGGCTGAGGCATCTTTACCTTTGTTAAACATCTCAGGTTGGCAACCCAATACAATATATAAATTAACCGCATTGATGGTACTGACACCTTCTAATTTGAGCAGTCTTTTACATTCGCTGTGCTTGGTTGATATTTTAGCTAATGTTTCTTCATAGTGAGCTATTGATTTAAGCAATGTACTGTATTGCGCCCAAGCCATTTTTAATGCGCTTCTAAATTCAAAAGATAAATCGTTTTCGCCATCTTCCAGTGTACTTTGAATAACGCCTTTCAACCCACCCCGTCGACTAGATACACGAATATTCAATTCCAATAGTAATCCTTTTAACTGGTTGCTTAATGCTGTTTTTTGTCTAATAGCCAATTCTCTAAAACGCATTATTGATTGTAGTTGTTGCTGTTCAATATTTTTACCCGAGATAAAATTAACATCGGGCAATAATGCAGCTTGCACAATAGCTAGAGCATCATTTTTATCCGTCTTTTGATTTTGACGAACAGAATTGACAAGCTTAGGAGAAATTAACCGTGCATCATGCCCTAAACAACTCGCTTTTTGTTTCCAGTAGTTAGAGGTGCTACATGCTTCAAAGACTACTATTGCCGATTTTAGGTTAGCTAAAAATGTTAAAAATTCACTTGTTGTCATTTCTTTATTAGAACGCACTCTTTGGTTTGTATAAATACAAACTTGGATAACTTCTTTTGCTAAATCTACACCAACGATAGTATTATTCATTTTATGGACTCTTTTTAATATTTTTTGTATGGTAACAAAGATATTACCTCACATCTTAGGGTGTGAGGGAGTCCAATTATCTATTCTCTTCAATCAATGCCTTGCCTCTAAGCCTTTTAATTCTCGCTGAGTGGGAAAGAACTTAATCAACTTGGTTGATCTGGTTTAATTGAGCAGGACACTAAAATAAGGGACAATGCTCCCGTATTGAGGTGTTAAATGACAAAACGAAAAAACAAAACTTATACTACTGAATTTAAACAAGAAGCGGTGGCGTTGGTCACTGAGCAAGGTTATTCTGTTTCAGAGGCCGCAGCTTCTTTGGGGATCACTACCAAACTGATTTACAACTGGAAGGCCAAACTTGAAGAGCAGCAAGCAGGTAGTGCACTAAGCGAAGGTGAGCGAAAAGAGCTAAAGCGGCTTAGAAAAGAAGTTAAAGAACTCAAAATGGAGAAAGAGATGGTAATCACCCCAGAAAATAATTGATTTCTAAAGTGGAATTTTCTCGTAAAATAAAGAGAGGAGATTTCAAATGAAACGATCAAATTTTACAGACAGCCAAATTATGGCTATTTTAAAACAAGCTGAATCTGGTATCCCTGTGCCTGAGTTATGCAGAGAGCATAATATTGGTAAATCAACCTTTTACAAATGGCGGTCAAAATATGGTGGTATGGATACATCACTTATGGCTCGCATGAAAGCGCTTGAAGAGGAAAACCGTCGGCTTAAAAAAATGTATATTGAAGAGAAGCTTAAAGCTGAAATGGTACAGGAAGCTTTGCAAAAAAAGTGGTA
>WFQC01000154.1 GCA_015487235.1 Alteromonadaceae bacterium | reverse complement strand
TAACAAGGTTTTGTAAACATTGATCCATCGTTTGCATACCATGTTGCATACCCGTTTGAATAGCTGAATACATTTGCGCTACTTTATCTTCACGGATCAAATTACGTATTGCAGGTACACCGATCATAATTTCATGAGCTGCAACACGACCACCTCCAACTTTTTTAACTAAGGTTTGTGAAATTACCGCACGCAACGACTCAGAAAGCATAGAGCGCACCATTGATTTTTCTTCCGCTGGAAAAACATCAATAATACGGTCAATGGTTTTCGGTGCTGAGGTGGTATGCAAAGTACCAAATACCAAGTGACCTGTTTCAGCTGCAGTCATCGCTAAGCGTATGGTTTCAAGATCGCGCATCTCACCAACAAGAATAACATCAGGATCTTCACGTAATGCCGAACGTAGAGCATTACTAAAGCTCAAGGTATCACGATGTACTTCCCGTTGGTTAATTAAGCACATTTTGTTTTCATGCACAAATTCGATTGGATCTTCAATCGTTAAAATATGATCATTTTTTGTTGAATTAATATAGTCAACCATAGCGGCAAGTGTGGTTGATTTACCTGAACCTGTTGGCCCCGTTACTAATACTAAACCTCGAGGGTTATCTGCAATGCTTCTAAAAATATCAGGACAGCCCAAATCGTCTAAGGTTAATACTTTTGATGGAATAGTACGAAATACCGCAGCAGGGCCGCGATTTTGATTAAAAGCATTAACCCTGAAACGTGCTAAGTTCGGCACTTCAAAAGAGAAATCAACCTCAAGGTTTTCTTCATATTCTTTGCGCTGACGATCATTCATAATATCGTAAACTAGTGCGTTAACATCTTTCGCTTCAAAAGCAGGAATGTTAAGCTTGCGCACATCGCCATCAACACGGATCAATGGCGGTGAACCTGTTGATAAATGTAAATCTGATGCGTTATGTTGCACACTAAATGCGAGTAGCTCGGTAATATCCATACGTACCTCTGTTTTTTATAGATAATTATTGTAAAGGTTTAATAACAAATAAATGCTAGAAATTAAAGATAATATAGCCTGTATTGAACAACAAATCTTGCACGCATGCCAAAAAAATTCTCGCTCAGTAGATGATGTACGTTTACTTGCTGTCAGCAAAACCAAGCCTACAACTTCAATCATTGCTGCTTATCAAGCAGGATTACGCGAGTTTGGTGAGAACTATTTACAAGAAGCTGTTGAAAAAATACAACACTTATCACACCTAAAGTCACTGCAATGGCACTTTATTGGGCCAATACAATCGAATAAAACAAGAGCCATTGCGGAGCACTTTTCTTGGGTACAAAGCGTTGACCGTTTAAAAATAATACAACGGCTTAATCTTCAACGCGAACAAGCTATTAGTGATAACTTACAAACGCAACCCTTAAATGTGTGCCTGCAAGTCAACATAAGCCAAGAAAGCAATAAGTCAGGAACAATGCCTGAGCAAATAAATGAATTAGCTGAGGCAATACAACAATGTAAGTTTCTACAGCTACGAGGTTTAATGGCTATACCAGAAAAAAACGCCCCTTTTAGTCGTTATCAGCAAATGCAAACCTTGTATAATTCGTTAAAAGCACAATATAGCAATATAGATACGTTATCTTTAGGTATGTCTAACGACTTATCTTTAGCGATAGCTGCTGGCTCAACTATGGTGCGTATAGGTACGGCAATTTTTGGTACAAGAGAGCCTCGAAATAATTAAACTACTGATTTTTAATTGAATAGGCTTTATTTCAACAAATCACAGATTAAAAAAGAGAAATACGAAATGACAAAAATAGCCTTTATTGGTGCTGGTAATATGGCAAAAGCTATTGTTATAGGCTTAGTTAATAATGGCGTTGCGCCTAAAAGTATTATGGTAGCTAACCCTTCTGAACATAAGCGTATAGCTCTTGCCAATGAACTCGGCGTATTACAAACCAGCGACAATATCGAGGCGGCACAATTTGCTGACGTTATTGTGCTATGCGTTAAACCATATTTAATTGCTCAGGTTTGCCAGCAAATCAGTAAGGCGATTGATAATATAGCCACAAAAAGCTTTATTTCGGTAGCAGCAGGAACGACTGTCGCACAAATACAGCAAGCTTTAGGTGGCAATTATTCAGTTATCAGAGTAATGCCAAACACGCCAACACAAGTTGGTTTAGGCATGAGTGGTTTATTTGCATCAACACAAGTAAGCGCACAACAAAAGCAAACCGCTGAACAATTAATGAGCGCGGTAGGAAAAATAATTTGGTTAAAAACAGAAGATCAAATTGATGATGTTATTGCCGTAGCCGGTTCCGCCCCTGCTTATTTTTTCTTATTTATGGAAGCGATGGAAAAACACGCTCAGCAGCTTGGCTTTTCAGCCCAAGAAAGCCGAATGTTGGTAGAACAAACTGCGTTAGGTGCAGCACAAATGGTGGTACAAAATAATGTACCTATTAGCCAATTGAGAGAAAATGTCACGTCTAAAGGTGGCACAACACAAGCAGCATTAATGCAATTTAAGCAAGACGGTTTAGAAGAAATTGTGGCTAACGCGATGAATGCGGCGATTAAACGAGCAAAAGAAATGGCTCAAGAAACTTAAATAATGATCCGTTTGAACAAGAATTTTTGGAGAAAAGTTAGTGGATGCAATTAATTACTTATTAAAATTTATTTTTGACGCCTTATTTATGGTGTTAATACTGCGCGTATGGTTACAACTAGTGCGTGCTGATTTTTATAACCCAATCAGCCAATTTATTGTTAAGGTTACTAACCCAATGGTAATGCCAGCTCGTCGGATTATTCCAGGGTTTGGTGGTATTGATTTAGCCACTGTCGTGATAGCTTACTTGGTAGCTAGCTTAAAATTTGTCGTGATCCCTTTTATTAATGGCGGCCCTTTTGATCCACTTGTATCAATGTATTTTGGTGGTTTATTTGCGATTAAACAGGTGGGCGTGTTGTTGTTTATGGCTATGTTGATCATGGCAATTATGAGCTGGGTTGTGCAAGGTTATAATCCTACATTAATGATTTTACAACAGTTAACCGAACCCTTTTTACGCCCAATTCGTAAAATTATTCCACCGATTGCAGGCTTAGACTTATCTATTATTATTGCGTTTTTGGCCTTAAATTTTATCAATATATTTTTATCAGGCTTGATCCCTTACTGGGCAGTATTGTAAAAGTGTAAAGATATACGACCAGCCTATTAACGTTAAAAGACCAAGCTAATGAAGCAGAACGTTTTATTCTTGGTCTTATGTGATGTTTATAACAGGCATTTGGAGAAAAATCATGAAAAAAGTTCTATTTGCACTTAGTTTTTTAAGCTTGTTCAGTGGGCAAGTGTGGGCTGAAAATATGAAAAAGCTGGGCAATATGGATGTGCATTATATGGCGATAGTCTCAACATTTTTAACCCCTGAAATTGCAAAAAGTTATGGTATACAGCGCAGTAAATATAACAGCCTACTCAATATTTCTGTTATGGACAATCAACAAGAAAATAAGCCCGCTAAAACGGTAAAAATCACTGGGCAGGCCCGTAATAATTTAGGACAATTAAAAGCGTTAGCTTTTAATGAGGTGATCGAAGGTGATGCTATTTATTACCTTGCTCAAGTAAGCTTTAATAATGAAGAGACGCTGCACTTCACCATAAAAATTAATGATGGCAAAGAACAGCAAACATTAAAGTTTAGCCAAAAGTTTTATGTTGATTAGAGTATGTTGATCTTAATACCATATATGGTATAACTCATACTCTTGGCTTTGGTTTGCATAATACGTCATCAACCGATGCTTGAAAAATTCTCACTTGATTACGTCCATGATGCTTGGCGTAATAGAGTGCTTGATCGGCATGGTTTATCATTTTGTCATAACCATGCACATCTTGATTATCAGTTAAACCAATACTTACGGTTATATTTAAGCCATGAGCCGCCGAGAAAAAATCGTACTCTGCAACTTTTTCTCGAATATATTCGCAAAATTCATAAGCGTGTTTTTTATCTGTAGCAATAAGCAGTGTGAACTCTTCTCCGCCCCAACGTGCTAATTTTATATCATAGTGACAATCTTTTAATAGCTCTTGCAATAATTCGGCAACCATTTTGATAATTTTATCGCCAACCAAGTGAGAATAACCATCGTTTACTCTTTTAAAATGATCAATATCTAAAATAGCTAGCGATAAATGCTGTTTTTGTTTTTGTGCTTGTTGAAAGTCAACATCACACCAAGCATCAAAAGCACGACGATTTGACAAACCTGTTAATTGATCATGCGTTGCTTGATAAGCAAATGATTCTGCCTGTTTTTGTAAATCAAGCGTTTGCTTTGCTACCAGCCGTTGTAACCGCTTTTCGCTCCGCTTAATACGCATGATCCGATAACGATATAGTACATAAAGCGCAAAAAGCAAACCTGCAGCTACCATAAGTTTAAATAAGGTAGTTTGCCAAAAATAGGCTTCAACACTAAAAGTTATGGTGGCAACTTTATCTCGCCATTCACCATTAGGATACTTTGCCCTCATCTTAAAGGTGTATTGTTTAGGTGCTAGGTTGGTAAATTCTGAATAGGTTTGATTACTTTTATTAAGCCACTCATGATCAAAACCAACTAATTGCGTTTGATATTGAATATGCCTTGCATTTAAAAAGCCGATTCCCGCGTAGTAAATAGTGATCCGCGATGAACCTGCGGGTAATTTAATCGGCTGATGCTCCGTAATGGGATATTGTTTACCATCAACAATAATTTCTTCTATCAGTACAGGTATTTCCTTCTCTGAAATACGCTTTAAACGCTCATGCGTAACCTGACTGACACCTTTAGCCGTGGCAAACCAAATACTACCATCTTTATGTAGCGTTGCCGCAGGCGTAGAACCACCATTAGCTTGTGAGCTGAGTAAACCAACCCCTTCGCTAAACATTTCATAATCAACAACCGTTTTACTATTATTAAAAATACGATTAATTTCAGCTCGACTTATCTTGATAATGCCACGATTACTGGTAAGCCAAAAAAAATCTTTTTTATCGACAACAACTTGAAATATTTTATCAATAGGTAAGCCATTTTCTCGTGTTATAGCTTTCATTTTATTATTTAAAAAATCAATATAAATAAGGCCACGATCTGTTGCCATCCACAGTCCTGATCCTTCGACATGAAAACCAAAAGCATATTCAGCATCAAAGGTTTTGTTCAAGAGATAAATGGCTAATTGCCCTTGCTGATAAGAGGCTATACCAAGGCCTGTTCCTATCCATATTCGTCCTTGTTTATCTTCTGCTAACGCCATAATAAAGTTATCAGGTAAACCAGTTGCTTTACCAAAAAAGCTTTTTTCCCCTTCAGAAGAAATTTTAACTAGGCCTGATGCTGTTCCTATCCATAAATTATCTTTACTGTCATATAAAATTGAACGTACTTCGTTACTGGGTAAGCCATTTTTATTATCAAATAATGGAACTAACTGACTGTTTTTAACTTTAAAAACACCTTGATTATAAGATCCAACAAGTGTTTCTCCTTGATTGTTTTCCGCTAAACTGAGCACAGAAACAGGGTTGGTTAGATCGGGTGAGTGAATGGTAAATATTCTACGCTGTACTATTTTATTTAATCCCTTACTACTACCAACCCATAAACTACCATCAGAGTGTGACATTACGCTGCGAATATAGTCACCCGCTAATCCTTGTGTACTTGTTAAGGTAATAAAGGGCGCTTCTCTTAAACGAAATAAGCCACTACTTGTGCCTACCCAAATACTTTTTTCTTTATCTTCATATAAAGACGAGATACGATTATTGGGTAACCCTTTATTATCATCTAGTTTTTCTAAACCATAATCACTTAAACGATAAAGACCATGATTACTTGTGCCTAACCATAAATCATTACGGCTATCTTCTAATAAGCTAGTGATCACCTCTCTTTTAAGTTTTTCATTTAATAAAGTAAAGTGATCATTATTCAGAATATAAGCGCCTTGTTCTGTGCCAACAATAAGTTGTTTTTTATGGTTAATAATCACACTATAACTAGGAGTGTTAGGTAAGCCTGTGCTTTGATCATAATGTTTGACAAGGCTTTTGCCTTTAATACTAAATAACCCTTTATTGGTTGCAGCCCAAATAATATTATGGTGATCTTGTGCTATTTGATAAACCCTAACATCACTCATTATTTGCAAATCTTTTTCAGCTTTACGATCACGATAAATAAGCCCTTTACCTTCTAATGCCAGCCAAATACCTTCATTATTTTCACGATCATAAAGAATATCAAGTACCATAGTCGGCGCTGACGGTTGAGCAAACCAACGTCGGTTTTTTCGTTCACTAACTCCACCTCGCGCACCTGCAACCAATAAATGCCCTGTTGAGTTTACCGCTAAAGCTTTTACAGCTGAATCAGGCAAACCAGCTTCAGAGCCGCGATCATAAACTTTAAATGTTCGCCCATTAAAACGAGCTAAACCTTCCCACGTGGCAATCCATAAATAGCCATCAGGCGTTTGCATTAATGCATTGACACCATTATGAGGTAAGCCATCGTGAGTATTCCATAATTGGGTAAAATAATCGTCAAGCGACAAAGAAGCCTCTTGGGCAGCCTGTGTGATAAAAGAATGAAAAGGAAAAAAAATAATAAAAATACTGACTAACTTTATGAAAAATGACTTCAAAATAAACTCTACAAAAAATAATTTTTAAACAACGAAAAGTCGATGCGGTAATTTTTTAAACACCTATTGTTTCATCTTAGCAATAAAAAACGCGGTTAACCAAAAAAATTAACCGCGTTATAAAAGTCAGAATAGTTAAAAACTAAATGTTAACAGCAAGTTTGTCTATTTATAGTAGGGCTTTTAAAGTGAACAAAATTCAAACTCGAAAGGTCAACATGCTCTAGAGCCTCGGTTTAGGCTTGCATAAGGCATCATCAATAAAACGTTGAAATATTCTTACTTGATTGCGACCATGATGTTTAGCATAGTATAAAGCTTGATCAGCACGGCAAATCATTTTGTCATATTCACTAACTGCCTTATTATCTGTTAATCCTATACTTACCGTTATATGCAATCCTTTAGCCGCTTGGGAAAAGTCATAGTCTGCAATATATTGTCGAACGCTTTCGCAAAATTCATAAGCCTCGTCTTTATCACCTTCAATAAGTAAGGTAAATTCTTCGCCTCCCCAACGAGCAAGTTTGACATTACAAGTGCTTGTTTTAATCATATTTTTCAGTATATTAGCAACAATCTTAATTACCTCATCACCCACTAAATGTGAAAAGCCATCATTAATACGCTTAAAACGATCAATATCTAATATAGCAAGGGATAAACTGTTACCGTTTTCTTTTGCTTGCTTAAAATCAACATCACACCAAGCATCAAAGGCGCGACGATTAGGTAAGCCTGTTAATTGATCATGCGTTGCTTGATAAGCAAAAGATTCCGCTTGTTTTTGTAAATCACGCGTTTGTTTTGCTACCAAACGTTTAAGCCTTTGTTCGCTACGAGTCACTTGTGATAAGCGATACCGATAAGCAAGGTAAGCACTCAGTAAGAAAAAGACCACAACAAATATTTTGAAACTTTGAGTTTGCCAAAAATAGGCCTCTATAGTGAAATGAAGTGTTGCTACCTGCCCTTGCCATTGACCATTGGGGTACTTAGCTCGCATTTTAAAGCTATACTGCCCTGGTTCAAGATTGGTATATTCCGAGTAGGTTTTATTATTTTTGTCTAACCACTGTTGATCAAAACCCACTAATTGAGTTTGATATTGAATATGTTTGGCGTTTAAAAAACCTATACCCGCATAATAGATAGTAAGCCTTGATGATCCCTTAGGCAAGGTGATTGTTTTGTTCTTTGATAGTGGGTAATTTTTTCCATCAACAATAAGCTCTTCAATAATAACGGGGATTTTCTTTTCGGCAATACGTCTTAGTCGTTCAGGCGTTGCTTGACTAAGCCCCTTTGCCGTAGCTACCCATATACTACCGTCAGTATGTAATGTTGCCGAAGGTGTTGAGCCACCATTAGCTTGAGAGCTTAATAAGCCATCACCTTCAGTAAACAATTCATACTCAATCGTTGCTTTAGCATCACTAATTACTTTATAAATTTCATATTCATTGAATTTAATAACTCCTCGATTACTCGTTAGCCAAAAATTTCGTTCATTATCAATAATAACTTGAAAGATTTTATCTACATGAAGGCCATTTTCTTGCCTTACAATAACCATTTTTTCTGTGGCGGGATTAAGCTTTATTAGTCCTCTGTCGGTTGCCATCCAAATAATATTGCCATCGACAAAAAGTCCAAAAACGAAACGAGCATCAAATTTTTCTTTAATAGGATAGGTTTTAATTTTTCCTTGCTCATAAACCGCAACTCCACCTCGAGTACCAAACCATATTCTGCCTAGCTTATCTTCAGTGATCGCCATAACATAGTTATTAGGTAAATTGACTTTTTTATCAAAATAGGAAACATTATTTTGCGAGTCTACTTGTACTAAGCCACCAGCCGTGCCAACCCATAAAGTGTTTTTACTATCAACTAGAATTGATCTTATTTCTTTACTTGGTAAGTATTGGTTTATTGATTCTAAGCGTTGTAAATGCCCATCAATAACTTTAAATAAGCCTTGGTTATAACTTCCAACCAAAACATCTCCCTGCGTTCCTTCAGCTAAACTAAGTACATAAACAGGTTTATTAGACGTTATATTGGTAATTTTACGACCATTAATTCTATTTAATCCCTTACTACTACCTACCCATAAACTCCCATTAGAGTGTGACATAACAGTACGAATATAATTACCTTGTAACCCTTGTTTACGGGTTAAAGTAACAAAAGGTGCTTCACGCAAGCGTAGTAAACCGCTGTTAGTGCCAATCCAAATACTATTTTCTTGATCTTCATAAATGATTGAAACGCGGTTATGAGGTAAGCCATCTTTATCATCTAAGTGTTCTAATCCTCTAACACTAAAGCGATAAACACCATGACTCATAGTGCCAATCCAGATATCATCATTACTATCTTGAAATATTGTATAGACTCTTTTATCTTTTAATTCGGGTATAAATGGCTTAAAAGTATTGTCTTTAAAAATATAAAGCCCTTGATCTGTTGCTATAATAAGCGCCTTATCACGTGTTAAAAGTAATTTAAAAATACGGATTGGCAAAAGACCTTCACTAGCATCATAATGTTTAACCGCTTTTTTATTTATAACATGATATAAGCCTGTTGATGTGGCAACCCAAACTTTATTCCCTTCTTGTAATAAATCATAAACTCTTATCTTAGGGATCACTAAAGTATCTTGATTTTTTACACTATCACGATAAATAAGCCCTTCGTTTTCAGGAGATAGCCAATAACCTTGTTCATTATCATAAATAATATCATTAACCATGCTACCTACAGGTTTATGTGCTGACCAAAGTCTATTTTTTCGTTCACTAATCCCTCCCCTAGCACCCGCTACTAATAAACTACCATCAGCTTTTGTCGCTAAACTTAACACGCCAGCACTAGGTAAACCTAATGCGGATATTCGAGGAAAAACTTTGAATTCTCGTCCGTTAAAACGTACCAAACCTTCCCAAGTGGCTATCCATAAATAACCATCTTTTGTTTGCGTTAAGGCATGAATACTATTATGAGGTAGGCCATCATGGGTAGTCCAAGTTTCTTTGAAATAATCTTCTAAAGGTAGAGGCGTTTTTATTGAAGCATAAATAGAGAAGTGACTAAATAAAACAGCCAGTAAGCATAGCTTTGTTATAATAATGAGACCTTTCAAAATAGACCAGCTCAACTTATTTATTGTTATTGAAATAGTTTTCTATAGGGTTATTTTTAAAAAAGTGCTTATTCAAAAAACAGTTACCCTAGCTCGTTAAAAACGCTTATTTCTTATCTTAGCAAGATTAAACCCAGCGAATCAAAAAATTAACTGGGTTTGATGCATTTTCTCTTGATATTTTCATTACTAATGGGGTAATTGCTTAAATCCCATGTTGAATAACGTAAAACTGTAAATATCAGTATATAAATCAATTGTTTTACTCGCGGGTGTACCTGCGCCATGACCAGCATTAGTTTCAATACGTATTAAAATAGGTGCATTACCGGCTTGTTTTGCTTGTAGCTCTGCCGCAAATTTAAATGAATGAGCAGGCACAACGCGATCATCATGATCCCCTGTCATTATGAGTGTTGCGGGGTAGTTAACACCCGCTTTAACATTATGCACAGGTGAGTAACCTTTTAAATATTCAAACATTTCTTTGCTTTGCTCTGCAGTACCATAATCGTAAGCCCAGCCAGCCCCTGCCGTAAAAGTATGATAACGTAGCATGTCTAATACGCCCACAGCAGGTAAAGCAACTTTCATTAAGTCAGGACGTTGTGTCAATACAGCACCAACCAATAAACCACCGTTAGAGCCACCGTTAATCGCTAAATAGTCACTTGAAGTATAATTTTTAGCTATTAAGTATTCAGCTGCGGCAATAAAATCATCAAAAACATTTTGTTTCTGTAGTTTTGTACCAGCATCATGCCACTTTTTACCGTATTCACCACCACCGCGTAAATTAGCGACAGCATAAATACCACCTTGTTGTAACCATGCTGCTCTAGTTGTACTAAAAGAAGGCGTTAAACTGACATTAAAGCCGCCATAACCATATAAAATAGTAGGCGTTTTACCATTAAGTGGCGTGCCCTTTTTATAAGTAATAATCATCGGCACTTTAGTACCATCTTTTGAGGTATAAAACACTTGCTCAGAAATATAATTATCGCTATTAAATTTCGCAGCAGATTTACGGTAAATAGTTGTTTTACCATCACTCACGTTAAACGCATAAATAGTGCTAGGAGTTTTATAATTAGTGAAGGTGTAATAAAGGGTTTTATCTGCTTTTTTACCTGATAAGGCACTGACACTACCAATACCTGGCAAAGGAACTTCTCTTACTAAGTTTCCTTGATAATCATACTGATACACTTTAGAAATAGCGTCTATCATATACTCAGCAAAAAAATATCCCCCTCCAACAGAGGCACTTAGTACATGTTCAGTTTCAGCAATAAAATCTTGCCAATGTTCAGGAGTTGGTTTAGCAGCATCAACGGTGACTATTTTTTTATTATCAGCATTTAAATTAGTCACAAAAAATAACTGACTACCTTCATTTTCAAGCAAGTAAGTATCTGAGTTCATTTGTGCTAATACGGTGATCAAAGGGCTATCAGGTTTTGTTAAATCTTTAATATACAAATCATTACCTGATGTTGAGTTGGCACCAGAGATAATTAAATAACGATCATCTTCTGTCACTTCTCCACTAACATAACGGCGTTTTTGCGCCGGCGTTGCACCAAAAATAACTTGATCATTTTTTTGATCTTGCCCTAACTCATGATAATACAATTTATGCTGATCAGTTTTAGCTGAAAGCTCACTACCTTTAGGTTTATCATAACTCGAATAATAAAAACCTTTATTGCCATACCATGAAATACCTGAAAACTTCACATCAATGAGAGGCTTCTCTAACATTTTTTTAGTTTCAGCATCAATAATAATTATTTTACGCCAATCACTACCGGCTTCAGAAATTGAATACGCCGCAATAGAGCCATCTTTTGAAAAACTTAACTGCGCCAATGAAGTAGTTCCATCTTCACTAAAGGTATTGGGATCGAGAAAAACCTCTGGCGCTTGCCCCGGCTTTTGACGATAAACGACCGCTTGATTTTGCAAACCATCATTTTTATAAAAATATTGGTATTCACCTTCGGTAAATGGCGCGCTGACTTTTTCATAATTCCATAATTGAGTAAGGTTTTTTTTGATTTGTTCTCGATAAGGAATTTGTTGCAAATAATTAAACGTAACTTGATTTTGTGCTTTTACCCAAGTCGCCGTTTTTTCACTGCGATCATCTTCTAACCAACGATAAGGATCGGCGACCTTAGTACCAAAATAATCATCAACAACATCACCTTTTTCGGTGACTGGGTATGCTATTTTTTGAACAGTAGCACTCATATTTTCTTGTTTTTTATTGCTCTTATCCATTTTTACGTCTTCAGCTGTACACGCCATTAAAGCACTCGTTATTACACCAAGCAATAACAGTGATTTTTTATTTAACATGGTAAAATTCCTATTAGAAGTATTTAACATTTTTTTCACAAAAACTAGTTTAACAGATAATAGCAGTAAAATAATCTCCACTTGCCTTAATTAGCCGTTATTTAAACCGAACTTATAGGGCACGCCCTAGCCTCTATTATGGCTTTACGGTATGATTGCAGCCTATTTTGACTAAATTGATGACTAAAAATTAATGCAACAATCACCAACTTCAATCAATAAAATTGTCTTAGCAACAGGTAACTTGGGCAAAGTAAAAGAGTTAGCCGCAATGTTGGCAGATCTTCAAATAAGTGTTGTACCACAAAGTGAATTTAAGGTAACAGACGTCGCTGAAATCGGCACCACATTTGTTGAAAACGCTATTATTAAAGCACGCCATGCGGCAAAAATTACTGGTTTACCTGCTATTGCTGATGATTCGGGTTTAGAAGTTGACTATTTATATGGTGCTCCAGGCATATATTCAGCACGTTATGCTGGAGAAAATGCTAGCGATCAAGACAATATTGATAAACTTTTACACGCCTTACAAAATGTAAAACAAACCAAGCGTACAGCTCGTTTTCAGTGTGTACTAGTATTTATGCGTCACGCTGATGACCCAACTCCCATTATTTGTCAAGGCAGTTGGGAAGGTGAAATTATCAGCAAGCAACAAGGCGAGCAAGGTTTTGGTTATGATCCTATTTTTTGGCTACCCGCACAGCAAATGACTTCAGCACAACTACCGCGCGGGCTCAAGAACCAACTAAGCCACCGTGGCCAAGCATTAAAACAGCTAAAAACACAGTTAACTACATTGCTAAACCTAAACTAAGAGCCTAGAGCATAAATAAATGTTAATAGCCCCACCGTTGTCACTTTATATTCACATTCCTTGGTGCGTACAAAAATGCCCTTATTGTGATTTTAATTCACACGCCCTTAAACAAGATATTCCTGAACAAGCGTATGTAACAGCCCTTATTGATGATTTAGATAACGACATAGAACGTTTTAAGCTAACTAATCGAGCTCTACATACTATTTTTATTGGCGGTGGCACACCCAGCTTGTTTTCAGCCGCAGCTATTGAACATTTATTACAACAAGTACTTGCTCGCTTTGAACATAACAATGATATTGAAATAACCCTAGAAGCAAACCCCGGTACCGTTGAAAACGATAAGTTTATAGGTTTTGCGCAAGCGGGTGTATCACGGCTATCAATTGGTGTACAAAGTTTTGCTTCTGACAAGCTGATAAAACTAGGCCGAATTCATGATAGTGAACAAGCAAGAAATGCTGCACTTTTAGCACACCAAGCAGGTATTAACAGTTTTAATTTAGATTTAATGCATGGTTTACCTGAGCAATCACTCACTAACGCATTAGACGATTTAAAAACAGCCATTAGTTTAAACCCACAGCACTTATCTTGGTATCAACTAACCATTGAACCTAATACCGCTTTTTATTCAAAACCTCCTGAATTACCACAAGACGACGCGCTTTGGGCCATTCAACAACAAGGGGTAAAATTATTACAAGCGGCTGGTTATCAACAATATGAAATTTCAGGTTATGCCCAAGCAGGGTTTCAATGTCAGCATAATCTTAATTACTGGCAGTATGGCGACTATTTAGGTATTGGCTGTGGTGCACATGGAAAAATTACCAACGCTGAAAAAAACATAATTTATCGCACCGTTAAAGTTAAACATCCTAAAGGTTATTTAGATCAAAGCAGAGAATATTTAGATCACCTACAACAAGTGGCTCATGCTGATCGACCTTTTGAATATATGATGAATCGCTTGCGACTATTCTCACCCTTTACCTTAACAGAATTTGAGCAACGAACCGGTGTAAAGCAGCAGCTTATTTTGCCTAAATTACAACAAGCACAACAAAAAGGGTTGTTAACATCATATGATGAAAAACAAGAAATATGGCAAGTAACTAACAATGGCCACCGTTTTTTAAATGACTTATTGGCAATGTTTTTATAATGAAGAAAATAGCAATAAACCCACAACAGAACCTACAACAAGATCAACAATTTATGCAACGTGCTATTGAACTAGCACAGCAAGCTGCGGCTATCAATGAAATTCCCGTAGGTGCTGTAGTCGTCTATCAAGGAGAGATTATTGGCGAAGGTTTTAATCAATCGATCACCTTAAATGATCCCTCTGCTCATGCAGAAATGTTAGCGATTCGCCAAGCGGGTAAAAAGCTGAATAATTATCGTTTGTTAGACTGCACTTTATATGTCACTTTAGAACCCTGTTCTATGTGCGCAGGTTTATTGGTACATAGTAGAATAAAACGGCTAGTTTTTGCAGCACATGATCTTAAAACAGGTGCAGCAGGTAGTGTATTTAATTTAGTCGCTAATGATAAATTAAATCATCAAATAGAGGTGAGTGCAGGTATTATGGCTGAACCCTGTGGGGCAATGCTTTCCACTTTTTTTAAACGACGCCGACAAGAAATAAAAGCGGCAAAACAAGCAAAAAATAACGAGGAAAAGTGTTAACCCTCGTTATTTAACAATAAGCTATTAAATTGTACTTGACGACGAAAGCTCATTTTTTTCATATTTTTTCGCATTTGTCGTAAGCGTTTGCTTACACTGAATTTTCTTTTAACCTTCATTAATACTCCTTATTTATACTATATATATCAAGTTGCTCGTTAATGTAATATGAATAACATAATTCAAAATCGCACAATAAAAATCGCACTAAATTCTACATTAACAACCCTTTATGACATATATATGACACTTGTGTCAAAAAATTCAAGTATTAATTTGTAACCGTCGCTGTTTTTGTGTTTTTACTCGTTAATTCGTTATCTAACAAAGTTTCTTTAAAATTGGTTTGTTTTGCAAAGCGCTTTTCAACAACAGTTTGCAAGGTGTGGTAGTAACGGCGAATATTATCGACATAACGTACAGGTTCATCGCCACGAGCATAACCATATTTGGTGTGTTTATAAAATTTCTTTTGTCGCAATAAGGGCAAGCGTTTTTTAACATCAAACCAACGATCAGGATCGCCACCTTGTTGTTGTGTAATAATTCTTGCATCATTTAAATGGCCAAACCCTATATTATAGGCTGCCAAAGCGAACCAAGTTCTGTCGGGCTCTTGTATTCTTGCCGGCATACGTTCTAGCATTTGTTTAAAGTATTTCGCACCACCTTGAATACTTTGCTCTGCATCTAAACGACTTTTTATACCCATTTGTTTTGCTGTTGGTAGTGTTAACATCATCATGCCGCGAACACCAGTATAAGAGCGAGCTCGAGGGTTCCAGTGTGATTCTTGGTAGCTAATGGCAGCCAGTAAACGCCAATCAACATCTTGACTATATTTTTCAAAAAGCGGTTGAAATTGTGGAAGTTTTTTCTCTATTGCCTCAATAAATAAGCGCGTATCAACGTAATTAAATTGTTCAATATGGCCATAATATTTATCGTTTAACGCCAATAACGTACCGTCATGATGTACTTCACCAAAAAACTCAATAAGGCTTGTCCATAATGAATCATCATCTGCTTTAGGCAACATCCAAGCAATTTTATCCGCTTGTGTTAGGCTAAAACCAATGCTGATCTCAGGGTAATAACGGCGATTAATGGCCAAAGTATTACTGTCAACAACCGTATAATTAAGCTCACCATTAAGTACTTTCAAGAGTAGCTCTTCACTATCATAGTCATTACTTTCCTGCCACTTTAAGCCAGGATACTGCAATTGTAGTTGGGCTAATTTTTCAGCATGGCTTGAGTTGGCCGTAACCATAATAGAGCCTGTTAAATCAGTCACTTTGCGTGGACGAATATTACCTTGTTTAAACACCAGTTTTTGACTAATTTCATCATAGCTTGGTGAAAAACGAAATCGTTCAAGACGTTTAGGTGTGATAACTAAACCAGCCGCTAAAAAATCTACTTCACCATTTTCAAGCAAAGTAAAAATATCTTGCAAACTATAATTAGGTACAATCTCCAGTTTTACACCTAAGTAGTCTGCATATTTTTTGGCTAATTCATATTCAAAGCCCGAGGCTCCTTGTGCACCAATATAATAACTGTTTGAACCATATAAAGTGCCAACTTTAATATAGCCCCGCTCAAGTATGCGTTGCAGGCTTGTTTTTTTCTGCCCTGATTCACAGCCAGCCACAAGCAGCACACTGCAAATTAACAGTAAGCTAATAAAAAACTGGGAGTTAATGAGTGAAGAAAATACTTTTTTATTCATAGATGCCTATTGTGGCGCTAAAGTGATTTGTCTGACAAGATCTTTTTTAGAAAAACAACAATTAATAATTTTTTTGGTATTTTCATATTAAATTATGCTTTATTTTATACAAAACAAGTTTTCTTTAACCTAGTTATTCTACAGAACAAGGTGATAACCTAACATAACTGTCAAGTAAATTTAGCCCCAACCCCTTTATTTATCACGCTTTAATTGTTGTACAGTTCTATATATTAACATTTAATAAGGTTATAATACGCGCGATTTTTATCCTCTCAAAAATTTTATTGGTGATTAAATTTATGGCGATGTTGATTGAAACCCTTCGCGGCGCTCCGGCTCTATCTGATTTTCAACGTAAAAAGTTATTAGCTCAATGTGACGAGTTAATGCTTCCTGTCAGTGATATTTATGCTGAATACACGCACTTTGCTCATTTGTCTGCTGCTCTTAGCGATAATGAGCTTAATGTTTTACAAAAATTACTAACATATGGCCCTCGTATTGAAGTACATCAACCACAAGGCGACTTTCTTTTAGTAACGCCTCGCCCAGGGACAATTTCACCTTGGTCATCAAAAGCCACCGATATTGCACACAATTGTAGTTTAGATAAAGTGATCCGCTTAGAGCGAGGCATCACTTATTATGTAAAAAATACACAAGCACTGAATGAACTGAATGAAAAGCAGCAACAACAATTAAATAATTTATTACATGATAAAATGATGCAAGTGGTTTTTACTGATCTTGCCGACGCTCATAAATTATTTAATAGTGCAGAGCCAGCCCCAGTTAAAAGTATTGATATTTTAGCAGGCGGAAAAAAAGCACTTGAACAAGCCAATATTGAACTAGGTTTAGCGTTAGCCAATGATGAAATTGATTACTTATTTGAAAACTTTACCCAACTAAAACGCAACCCTAATGATATTGAACTCTATATGTTTGCGCAGGCAAACTCTGAACATTGTCGCCATAAAATATTTAATGCCGATTGGACAATAGACGGCGAAAAGCAGCCAAAATCTTTGTTCAAAATGATTAAAAATACCTACGAAAAAAACAATGACTACGTATTAAGTGCCTATAAAGATAATGCCGCCGTTATGGTGGGTAGCCAAGCTGGTCGCTTTTTTCCTGATGCTCAGTCAAATATTTACGGCTACAACCAAGAAGATATTCATATTTTAATGAAGGTTGAAACCCACAACCACCCTACCGCTATTTCACCTTATCCAGGTGCAGCAACAGGTAGCGGAGGAGAAATTCGTGACGAAGGTGCAACGGGTATAGGTTCAAAACCTAAAGCAGGCTTAGTTGGCTTTAGCGTTTCAAACTTGCGCATTCCACATTTTGAACAACCATGGGAAACTGACTTTGGCAAGCCTGAACGCATAGTTTCAGCACTCGACATCATGCTTGAAGGGCCTTTAGGGGGCGCAGCTTTTAATAATGAATTTGGTCGTCCAGCAATTTTAGGCTATTTCCGTACTTTTGAGGAAGAAGTTAATTCTTATAATGGCGTAGAAGTTCGCGGTTATCATAAACCTATAATGCTTGCTGGTGGTTTAGGTAATATTCGTGATCAACACGTACAAAAAGGCAATATTAACGTGGGTGCTAATTTAATTGCTTTAGGCGGCCCAGCCATGAATATTGGTTTAGGCGGTGGTGCAGCTTCATCAATGGCTTCGGGGCAATCAAATGAAGATTTAGATTTTGCTTCAGTGCAACGTGAAAATCCTGAAATGGAACGTCGTTGCCAAGAGGTTATCGACAAATGTTGGCAGCTTGGTGATAAAAACCCTATTTTGTTTATTCATGATGTCGGTGCGGGTGGTTTATCAAATGCCTTTCCTGAATTAGTTTCAGATGGTGGCCGAGGTGGGGTCTTTGAACTGCGCAACATTCCTAATGATGAACGTAGTATGTCACCCCTTGAAATTTGGTGTAATGAATCGCAAGAGCGTTATGTTTTAGCGGTTTCAGACGAACGTCTTGCTGAATTTGCCGCTATTTGTGAACGAGAGCGCGCCCCCTTTGCAGTAGTAGGTAAAGCGATTGAAGAAGAACACTTAACCGTAACAGACGCACACTTTAACAATAATCCTATTGATTTATCATTAGATTTATTACTAGGCAAACCGCCTAAAATGTCACGTAATGTGCACAGTGCTACAGCTCAAGGCAATACACTTGATTTTACCGACGTTACCTTAGCTGATGCTGCCGATCGATTATTGCGCTTACCCACTATTGCCGAGAAAACTTTTTTAATCACCATTGGTGATCGCTCGGTAACAGGTATGGTTAATCGTGATCAAATGGTTGGCCCATGGCAAGTACCCGTAGCTGACTGTGGTGTTACCGCCGCTTCACTTGATAGTTATCATGGTGAAGCAATGGCTATGGGAGAAAGAACGCCAATTGCTTTATTAAACTTTGCTGCCTCTGCTCGTTTAGCCGTAGCCGAAGCATTAACAAACATTGCAGGTGCAGATATTGGCGATTTAAATCGTATAAAACTTTCCGCTAACTGGATGTCTGCTGCGGGCCATCCGGGTGAAGATGCTGGTTTATATGAAGCAGTAAAAGCTGTTGGCGAAGAATTATGCCCAGCACTCGGGTTAACCATTCCGGTTGGCAAAGACTCAATGTCAATGAAAACAAAGTGGTTGGAAAACACGCCACAAGGTGAGCAAGAAAAAGCGGTAACTTCACCACTTTCTTTAGTGATCACCGCTTTTGGTCGTGTCGAAGATATTCGTAAAACGGTCACACCACAACTAAGAACTGATTTAGGTGAAACCCGTATCATTGCCATTGATTTATCAGCGGGCAAAAACCGTTTAGGGGGTTCATGCTTGGCGCAAGTTTATAAACAACTTGGCACAGAAACACCTGATGTTGACGATGCTCAAGTTCTCAAAAGCTTTTTTAATACCATACAAACACTGGTAAAAGAAAATAAATTAATCGCTTACCATGATCGCTCTGACGGTGGCTTATTTACCACCATAGCAGAAATGGCTTTTGCAGGTCATACTGGGGTTGACATTGATATTTCTAAGCTTTCACAAAATAGTGAACAAGATTTAGCCGTATTATTTAATGAGGAGCTTGGTGCCGTAATTCAAGTACGTGAAAGCGATATTGATTATATTCACCAACTGATTGAAAAAAATAATATTGCCCATTTATTTACTGATATTGGCCGCATTAATAATGACGACACTATACGTTTTATCCGCAATGGTGAAGAAATACTAGCAAATTCTCGTACTTATTTCCGCACAGTGTGGGCTGAAACGACTCATAAAATGCAAGCACTACGTGATAATCCCGAATGTGCACAGCAAGAGTTTGATGTTAAATTTGACACCGAAGATCCGGGTTTAAATGTTGAATTAACTTTCGACATTAACGAAGATATTGTTGCCGACTTAATCGCAAAAGACAGCCAACAAGGCAGCAACCCTAAAGTTGCCATTTTACGTGAGCAAGGCGTTAATTCACACGTAGAAATGGCGGCCGCTTTTGATCGAGCAGGTTTTATTGCGATTGACGTACACATGTCAGATATTTTAGCTGGGCGCGTCAATTTAAAAGACTTTAACGGTTTAGTTGCCTGTGGTGGTTTTTCTTATGGTGATGTATTAGGTGCTGGTGAAGGCTGGGCAAAATCGATACTCTTTAATGATAATGCGCGAGCTATGTTTAAAGACTTTTTTCACCGTGAAGATACTTTCAGTTTAGGTGTTTGCAATGGCTGTCAAATGTTATCAAATTTAAAAGAGTTAATACCTGGAGCTGAACTTTGGCCTCATTTTGTAACCAATAAATCAGCACGTTTTGAAGCGCGCTTTAGTTTGGTTGAGATTGATGAAAGCCCTTCGATATTCTTCAAAGGTATGGCAGGTTCCAGAATGCCTATTGCCGTTTCTCATGGTGAAGGTCATGCTGAATTTGCCTCAAATGAAGCAGTAGATGCGGCTAATAATTCTGGCACTGTCGCCATGCGTTTTGTTGATAATTATGGGCAAGTCACTGAAACCTACCCCGCTAACCCTAATGGTTCTGTTGATGGTATTACCGCACTTACCACCACTGATGGGCGCGTAACCATTATGATGCCACACCCTGAACGTGTTTTTAGAACGGTGGCTAATTCATGGCATCCTGACGACTGGAAAGAAGATTCACCTTGGGTACGTATGTTCCGTAATGCCCGTAAGTTTATTGGCTAAGCCATATCTTGAGCTTTATGCGCAAATTGAAAGCCCAGCGAGTTAGTTGGGCTTTTTACTACTTAAAAGTGACATAACTTTATACCGCCGAACAATTAATAACAGTAGAGTTAACCCAATATAAACACTTGGTTCAATCAGCTCTGATTTAACCGACCAATAAAAATGTATCGCTACTAATATCACAATTAAATAAATACTATTATGTAACTTTTGCCATGTACGCCCTAATTTACGTTTCAAAAAATTAAGCGAGGTAATTGCCAACAAGGTTAATAAGCTAAAAGCGACCATACCAACAGTAATATAAGGCCTTTTAATAATTTCATTAAACATTAAAGTAAAATCAAACTGCAAATCAAAGGCAATAAAATTAAATAAATGTAATAAAGCATAGAAAAAGCTATATAGCCCTAATAATCGCCTTACCCGCAATAAATAACCCAACTTAAAATACTTTGCTAAAGGCGATACTAACAACGTTATCAGTAATAAATTAAAAGCGCCAATACCGGTAAAATGAATAACTGTTTTCACAGGATCTGCAAATAACTGCACACTAATTGCTTGATAATATAAATTTATTATTGGTAATAACGCCGCAGTATGAATAACGACTTTTAATAACAAAATCTTTTGTTGATTATTACGCCAAAGCATTAGAAATAAGCCCGTAAATCCATATTTTTGTACAAATGTGCCACTTGCTCCGCATAACCATTAAAAGGTAAAGTTTTAATGCGGTTTTGTGTAAACAAGCCACCGGAAGTAATACGGCGCTCACTAGCTTGGCTCCAACGAGGATGATCTACTTTAGGGTTTACATTGGCATAAAAACCATATTCTTTGGGCATTAACACATGCCATGTATTAGCTGGTTGTTTTTCGACAAGTTTTATCGAAACAAGCGATTTTATGCTTTTAAAGCCATATTTCCACGGCACTACTAAGCGTATTGGTGCACCATTTTGTGGTGGTAAGGTTTTACCGTAAAGGCCAACACTGAGTAGCGTTAACGGATTCATCGCTTCGTCTAATCGTAAACCTTCAACGTAAGGATATGTAATGCCACCTCCTAAACGTCGATTACTTTGCCCGGGCATTTGCTTAGGGTCGTATAAGGTTTCAAAGACAACATATTTCGCTTTAGCGGTTGGTTGCGCTTTTTTTAATAAACTCGCCAGCGGAAAACCTAACCAAGGTATAACCATTGACCAAGCTTCAACACAACGTAACCGATAAATTCGTTCTTCAATATCGAAACAAGAAAAAAGATCGTCATAGTCAAGCGTAATAGGCTTTTTAACTTCACCCGAAATAGTTAAAGCCCATGGCTCTACTTTAAAGTTCTGTGCTAATTGCGCAGGTTGATGTTTTTTTGCACCAAATTCATAAAAATTATTATGGCTGGTTACCTTAGCTTCAGGCGTTAAAACTTCGGTATTATGATGCGCTTTTTTGTAGTTTAACGGTTTAACTTGAAAAGGTTTAACGACTTCTTTGTTAAAAAAATCAAAAATACCCGCTTGGCTTTTTTGGCTCTGAGCAAGTAAGCCAGCAGCACCAACAAAACCTAATTTTTTAAAAAAAGTACGACGTTGTTGATAAATAACTTCATCAGTAACGTCGTTTTCATTAAGGGAGTTTACTTGAGGAATTTTAATAAGCATCGTTTATCGCCACCTTTATTTTATCGCATGTAGTACACCATTTGGTACTACCTCATTAGAGGCGCGAATAAACGATTAAATTTCGCTTGTGATACTTTTGTTATATATTCACCAAACTTTCTACGTTAAGCTTTCTGCACTAAGTTTTCTAGATAAGCAATAATGTCATTTGACTCATAAAGCCATTGAACTTCACCCTGCTTTTCAATGCGTAAACAAGGCACTGTACGCTTACCACCTTCTTTAATTAGCTCATCTAAATAGGCTTGGTTTTGGCTAATATTACGCAATTCAATGTTTAAACCATTACGTTTAATCGCACGACGTACTTTGACACAAAAAGGGCATGCAGGTAATTGATATAAAGCTAAAGGCTTTGTTTTTTCATCGAGTTGTTGCTGCTCTTCCGCACTACGTTTTACCGATTTAGGTGAAAAGATAAAGTTTAATAGTAAAATTAAACGACCAATAGGCCAACGAATTAAAGTGGCAATAAATTTCATGTTCTACTCTATTAATTAAATCAATATGACAAAAAAGAGCCGCATTTTAGCATGGTCACACTTATTTCCCTATGGCTAAAACAAAGGTTTTTACTTCACCCATGTATCGGCATCAGCCTGTTGCCAGTCGACTAACCAATGCTTGGGTGTACAACTTTCTTTGAGTAAGCAGTTCTCTTCGATAAATTCATAAAGTTCGCCAAAATGATGAATTTCACTATGATTAGTGCGTTGTTGCACATGCTCAGGCTTTATCTCGCTTAAATGCTGTAAACCTGCTGTTGCTAAAAACTCCATTAAATGTTCGATCATTGCTTGATGAAAACGATACACACGCATACCTTTTTCATCGACATCAAGGGCATTATAACGACGGGCATCTTGAGTTGCTATGCCCGTTGGACATTTATCACTATTGCAAGCTCGAGACTGAATACAGCCTAATGCCAGCATCATGGCTCGAGCAACATTAATGGTATCAGCACCCAGTGCCATCAAACGAAAAATATGAAAAGCAGAAAAGGCTTTACCTGAAGCAATTATGCGTATTTCTTTACGCAAACCACAGCCAATTAAGGCATTGTGTACAAACACTAAACCGTCACGTAATGGCATACCAACAGAGTTAGTTAATTCTATTGGTGCAGCACCTGTACCACCTTCACCACCGTCAATGGTAATAAAGTCAGGGTAAATTTTAGTCGTTAGCATGGCTTTACATAGTGCTAAAAATTCAGACTTTTTGCCAATACATAATTTAAATCCTACGGGCTTTCCTCCCGATAAATCACGCAACTTTTTCACAAAATAAAGTAACTCTTTGGGCGTTGAAAATGCACTATGACCCGGCGGGGAAATAACATCTTTACCAAGTGGTACATGACGAATTTCAGCAATTTCAGCAGTAAGTTTTATCGCAGGTAAAATACCACCATGACCGGGTTTAGCACCTTGGCTTAGCTTAATTTCAATCATTTTAACTTGGCTTTTGTTGGCTTTTTCTTGAAATAACTGTTCATTAAAATTACCTTGCTCGTCACGGCACCCAAAATAACCCGTGCCTATTTGCCAAATTAAATCACCACCATATTTTAAATGATAAGGGCTTAAACCTCCTTCCCCCGTATTATGAGCAAACTTGCCCATTTGCGCGCCTTTGTTTAAGGCTAAAATAGCATTTTTACTTAATGCGCCATAACTCATCGCCGAAATATTTAAAGGTGATGCATAATAAGGTTGCCTGCAATCTTTGCCACCAAATTTAATACGGGGATCATGCTCAATAACGGGTTTAGGCATCAATGAATGATTAACCCATTCATAACCATTACGATAAACCTCAAACTGTGTACCAAAAGGTCTGGTATCTCTCACGCCTTTGGCGCGTTGATAAACTAATTCTCTAAATTCGCGATTTATGGGCCGACCGTTAATATTACTTTCAATAAAATATTGTTGAATTTCAGGTCGTATTGCTTCCATCAAATAACGTAAGTGGCCAATAACAGGGTAAATACGCAATAAGGTATGTTTGCTCAAATACATATCGTATAAGCCCTGAAGACTCAATGCGCTAATAATTAGCAATAGCACAATAAAGTCTTCATCAACAAAACTTAACCCTAAAGTTACCAAAAAACTAACGGGACTAATAATGATAAACCATTGACGTACTGATAAGTTTTTCATAAGAATATTCTCTTGATGGAAGAATCTAGAAGATTAACACACAATAGAGACTTGTTGAGCTGTAGAGTTCAAATTTTATCTATAAAACCTTATAATCACGCGCTCACACGAGGATAAAATGACATAAGTTCAGAAAACAACAATTACAAACGACAATTATTTGCAATACCATTCATATTCAGGTGATGCTATACTTTATGCATTAAAATGTAACCATAACCTATCAAAACAGTAAGTCTACCAAAGTATAAGGGCAGTTCTTAATTATGTTAGCTAAATAACCTACCATTATGTATATTCGTGATATTACTAAGATAAAACTCACCGCAATCATTATTTTATTACTGTGTACATTTAGCCTTCATGCAGAAAAGATATCTGTTGTCACTGAATATTTGCCACCTTATCAACTCAAAAATGACGATGGCAGCTTAGGTGGGTTTTCCACCGATATAATAAAAGCCTTATTTACCTTAACGGGAGATCAAGCAGATATTGCCGTGTTACCTTGGGCAAGAGCTTATAAGCAAGCTAAACATAAAAAAAACACCTTAATTTATTCTATTGCGCATACTAAAAACCGCGATCCATACTTTAACTGGATCGGATGTATGAAAACCGTGCGCCTTTATGTTTGGGGGTTAAAAGCTAAGTTTCCTACAACACTTCATTCAATTGACGATCTCAATCAATATGCCATAGCGGTGACCAGAAACTCGAGTGCAGGGCAATATATCAACGCATTAGTCAACTCAGATAAAATATATCCTGTAGTACATGAAGATCAAGCAATGAAAATGCTTTATAAAGACCGAGTCGACATTATTGTTGGTGCAGAAATATTATTCACACACCGCGCGAAGAAATTAAATTTGAATTTTTCTAAAATGAAAAAGCTTTTTGAAATAAAAGCGCTCAATGTCGACTTGTGTGTTGCTTTTAATAAAGAAACGGATCACCGCATTATTGAGCGATATACAAAAGCATTTGCAAAATTAAAAACCTCAGGAGTTCTTGAACAAATCAAAAACAAGTGGCAAATTACCGAATAGCTCCTGTAAAATTACCACATTAAATCATCAGGAATTTGGTAATCGGCGTAAGGATCGTCTTCATCAATATTATCGCTTACCACTTTATCGTTTTGCACTAAAACAACACTCGCATCAAGCTCAGCTACTTTAGCGGCTGTTTCAGCAGTAACTAAGTATGTTGTGTCATCTACCCCACATAAGGCTAATCGGCCGTCAACTAAGGCTTTATGGGTTTTAGCATCAAGCATGAGTTTTTTGATTTTACTGCCAAAGGTGTAGTTGTAAACTGTATCACCATCAACCTCTTTTAATTGATGATGGTTTAATATTTGTTGAATACGC
>WFQC01000153.1 GCA_015487235.1 Alteromonadaceae bacterium | reverse complement strand
TTAAAGATAACGCTAATTCATAGAGCATATTTTTTTTCACACCGTATATTTTAGCCGCAATAGCACAAGCTTTTTTGGGCGGAAGTTCATCTAAAAGTAACCTTAAGGTATCAATTATTTGTGGAGAAATGGCATGTTTATCTCGTTTGTTGCCTTCTATAATCAGTACCATTTCTCCTTTTAACTGGTTTGCGTCATTTTGTAGCCAAATATACAAGTTTTCTGCTGTATCAGAATAAATTGTTTCGAAGGTTTTAGTCATTTCTCGTGCGATAACCACGTAACGCTCACCACCTAATACACTAACAATATCGGCAATAGTATCAATTGCTCTGCGTGGCGCATCATAAAAAACAAGGGTTCTTTCTTCATTCATCAGTTCGGTTAACTTGGCTTGTCTGGCATTTGCTTTTGCAGGTAAAAAACCTTCAAAGGTAAATCTGTCTGTAGGTAAGCCTGCCACTGATAATGCGGCAATTGCGGCACAAGCTCCTGGTATTGGAGAAACATTTAGCCCTAATGAGCGACAATGACGCACCAGATGAAAACCAGGATCACTGATCAATGGCGTGCCAGCATCAGAAACTAACGCAACACTTTTACCTTGTTGTAATAAGCTTGCGATATAATCTTGCTTTTGTCTTTCGTTATGATCATGTAATGATAAGGTTTTATTTGCTATTGAAAATGCTGATAAAAGCTTTTGTGTATGTCGTGTATCTTCGCAAGCAATAACATCAACTTGTGTTAATGTTTCTATTGCGCGTTGGCTAATATCGGCTAAATTTCCAATAGGGGTAGCAACAATATATAAAGTACTCGGGCTAACAAGAGTTGATGACATAATAATTACGTAGTTGAGTCTGTATAAGATGACAGTTATTATAAGCTTATACCAATAGAAAAATGCAGAAATTTCTGATCAGTGGGCTTATAAAACTTGAAAACCTCTTTTAGTGTTACCTTATTACTTATCAGTATTTTATTACTTGGCAGTTGTGCTAAGTCACCTAAGCCAATAAAAAAACAACCCGTTAGCACGCCGTCAACCTCTGTTATTGAATACAAGCAAAGTGTTCAATACTTGTTACAACAAGCAAAAGCGACTCAAACTGAAAAAGCTATAGCGCTATTGATACTTGCGGGTGAAACATATATTCAAGAGCAGCAATATGTAGAAGCGCTGTGGCTTGCACAACAGACTTTAGCTATCACCAGTAACAATACTGAGCAATATCGCTTAAATGTGATCAAAGCGCAAAGTCTTTATCACTTACAACAGTATGAGTTAGCGTTAGAAGCAATAAATGCCGCTAAAGATATTGCAGAACACCACCACATAACACGTTATTTGTCTGACTATCAAACATTGGCAAATATACAAACAGCAAGAGGTTTACAAGCCGATGCTTTGACTGCTAAGTTGCATGCATTTGCTATAAATCAACAAGCGAATACTGACGATGTTTTCGCTTTATGGCAAAGTTTTAGCCAATTAACCGCTTGGCAACAAAGTAAAATAAAATTAGCACAACCGCCTTACAGTAAAGGCTGGTTAGCCCTTATCGCTTATGCGAACCATTATGGTGATAACCTTGAGCGTTTTTATCGTTATTTGACGACTTGGCAGCGTCAATACCCTAACCATCCTGCTAATGCTATCATTGCCCAAATAAAGCAATCATCTCAACAGCTTATTATGCCTTCAATTACTACGATCACTGTGTTGTTGCCTTTAACAGGTAAACAACAAGCGGCAGGTTTAGCCGCGCAGCAAGGGCTATTGGCGGCTTATGCTAATAATACTACACAGGTATTAAATTTTATTGATACAAATACATTAGATTGGACAAACTTACAAGAATACTTAGACTCATCAAACAGTGATTTTGTTATTGGGCCATTATTAAAGCAAAATGTGGAACAATACTTAGCTCTTGAAACGCTTACTACGCCCACTTTATTACTGAATATTTCTGAAAAATATCCATTAAAAGCACATCAGTTTGCGATTTCAATGCGTCCTGAAGATGAGGCTATTCAAGCCGCGGATGTACTGAGTCAAAAATCTTATCAGCACCCGATGATATTAAGTAATAATGATGCGTTAAGTCGTCGTATAGCTCAAAGCTTTATTCAACAGTGGCAAAAAAATACAGGAGAACAACCTGAAGTATATTTTATTAATGCGGGCAAAAAGATGCAAAAAGACGTACAAGCAAGCCTTGATGTTGATTTAAGCAAAGCCCGTATTAAACGACTAAAGTCACGTCTTAAACCTAACTTTAAAGCAGAAGCAAGAAACCGGCGTGATATTGATATGATTTATGTGGTGAGTAACGCTAAACTTACGCGTTTGCTAAAGCCTTATATTGATGTAAATATTAGCCCTTTTGCTGATCTAGTACCGATATATGCAAGTTCTCGCAGTCATAGTGTACGGGCTGAAAAACAAGCCATGCGAGATTTATCGGGGCTAACATTTAGTGAACTACCTTTCTTGTTAACTAGCCAAGCACAAAATAAATCGCTCGCGCAATTACATAAAAAGCTTTGGCCACAGCGCAGTGATAGCTTACAAAGTATCTTTGCATTAGGCTTTGATAGCTTTTTTCTGATCAATAAAGTATCACTCATGCAAAAAGCGCCTTATATCCACCACCTTGGTCAAACCGGTACCTTAAAATTAAATGCGAATAATATTCTTACCCGTAGCTTAATTTGGGGGCAATATCGCGCCAACAGAGTACAGGCTATTGCACTGGAATAATACGCGAGATATTGGCAAGTTAGCCGAAAACCTTGCTGCTAACTACCTAATAAAACAAGGTTTAGTAGAATTAACACGCAATTTTACTTGCCGTGTTGGTGAAATAGATCTTATTATGCAAGAACAACAAACGCTTGTTTTTGTTGAGGTTAAATACCGTAAGTCGACAAACTTTGGTGGAGCCATCTCAGCTATATCGGTAAGTAAACAAACAAAATTACAAAAAACTGCAACTTTATATCTGCAAAAGCATCAATTAAATGCCTATAATACGCCTTGCCGATTTGATGTTATCGCACTTGAAGGTAACTTATCTCAGCCAAGTATTCGCTGGATACAAAACGCTTTTTGATCAATTTTTTAAACGGAGTATCACTGTCCATGCAAGAACGGATAAAAACCAATTTTACCGAAAGTATTCAAACCAAAATAGCTGCCAGTGAAATACTCGCAGAGCCAATTGAACAAGCAGGTTTGATCATGGTGCAATGTTTACTTTCAGGACAAAAAATACTGGCGTGTGGTAACGGTGGTTCTGCTGGCGATGCGCAACACTTTTCAGCAGAGTTGTTAAATCGTTATGAAACCGAGCGCCCAAGTTTACCGGCAATAGCATTAACAACTGATAGCTCAACAATTACTTCTATTGCTAACGATTATCATTATGATGAGGTATTTTCTAAGCAATTACGTGCCTTAGGAAACAGCGGTGATGTGTTATTGGCGATTTCAACAAGTGGTAATTCTAAAAATGTGATCAAAGCCATTGAGGCTGCGGTTGCACGTGATATGCCGATTATTGCCTTAACAGGTAAAGATGGCGGCGATATTGCGGGTTTATTAGGCCCTAACGATGTTGAAATTCGCGTGCCAGCTTCACGTACTGCACGTATTCAAGAAGTACACCTACTTGTTATTCATTGTCTTTGTGACATTATCGACTCAACGTTATTTCCGCAAGCTGAAAGTTAAAGATGAAAATAAAGAGCAACATAAAACAAACCAAAATAGCCTTACTTATTGCGGCTGTTATTACCTTACAAGGTTGCGTAGCGGCAGCCGTTGTTACTGTTGGCACTGGTGTAAAAGTAGCTACCGACAGAAGAACCGTTGGCAATCAAATAGATGATCAAACCATTGTCTTAAATGCTTATGCTAAATTGAAAAAGCATGCTGAGATTAATGATAAAACGAATATTCAACTGGTGAGCCTAAACGGCAAAATGCTTGTGGTGGGGCAGGCGCCTACGGAGCATTTACGCGATTCAGTCATAAAAATATTAAGTGATATTGAAGGGGTAACTGAACTTTATAATCAGATCCGCCTAACGAATACTACGTCTGTGTTAACGAGAAGTCATGACACTTGGTTAACCTCTAAAGTAAAAGTAGCTTTATTAACCGATGATCGTGTTGATGGCACAAATATCAAAGTAGTCACTGAAAATGGTGAAGTATTTCTGATGGGATTAGTGACTCAGCAAGAAGCAGAGATCGCGGTGAATATTGCGCGTAATATCAGTGGTGTTAATCGCGTTATTAAAGTGTTTGAATATATTTAACCTGATGTGTTAACTGTATAAGTTTTACATCAGGTTATTTAGCCTAACATAATGGTTGCGGTGCCTAAAAAGGCAAAAATACCAACGACATCTGTTACTGTGGTTAATAAAACACCGCCCGCTAATGCAGGATCAATATTAAATTTTTTCAGTAGGATGGGAATTATTACCCCAGCAATACCGGCAGCAGTTAAGTTCATCACCATAGCAATTGCTATCACATAACCTAAGTAGAGATCTTGCTGCCATACGGTAATGATAGCAGCAACAAATAACGCCCACACTAAACCATTTAACAAACCAACAGCAAGCTCTTTTGCGAGCAACACTCTTGCATTACTATCACCAACATGCCCTAAAGCCATACCACGAATAACCAGTGTTAGGGTTTGATTGCCCGCTACACCACCCATGCTGGGCACGAGTGAGTTTAATACGGCAAGAATGGTTAATTGTTGCAAAATATCATCGAATAAGCTGGTAACAAAAGCAGCGAGTAAGGCGGTAACTAGGTTAACACCCAACCAAATAGAGCGTTTACGAGCACTTTTAACCACAGGAGCAAAAGTATCGGCTTCATCTTCTAAACCCGCCATACTCATCATAGAGTGTTCAGCATCTTCACGAATAATATCAATAACATCATCAACGGTAATACGGCCAACAAGATGACCTTGTGCATCAATAACAGGAGCAGAAAGCCAGTCATAGCGTTCAAATAGTTGTGCGACATCTGTAACAGGCATATCAGCATTAACTGCTTGTATTTCTTCATCAATTAGATCTGATACATTGGTCTCAGGTTGCGCGGTAACTAAGGCGGCAAGTGAGACTGCGCCAATAAATTTATCGTGTCTATCAACGACATAAAAAGAGTCGGTTGCTTCAGGTAATTCACCACGTAATCTTAAATAACGCAGTACAACATCTACGGTAACATCGGGTCGTAAAGTGATGGTATCGGTATTCATAATACCACCAGCACTTTCTTCATCGTAAGAAAGTGCTGTTTCTACGCGAGCCCTATCTTGACTGTCCATTGAATTAAGCACTTCCTGATATTCGCTATCAGGTAGTGTTCTCAATACTTCAGCTAAGTCATCGACATCCATGCCTTCGGCTGCGGCAGCAACCTTTTCTGGCTTCATGGTTTTTAATATGCCTTTTCGAACCTCTTCATTGAGTTCTTCAAGTACTTCACCATGTAAATCAGGATCGATCAGTTGCCAAACAATTTCCCTTGTTTTAGCAGGTGATGACTCAAGAATTAAAGCAATGTCATAAGCTGGCATGTTCTGCAATAATTTTCGCACATGCACAAACATGCCTTTATCAAGCGCTTCGTTGACTTGCTGTAATCGTTGTTGGTTTAATTCTTGGTCGGAAATTTCCGGCATGTGCCACCCTGTGCCGTGCATCAAGTAGATTTTTGAAAATAAAGGATAAGTTTAGCGTACTTAGTAAACTTTTTCAGTAACTATATTTTTTATTGTGACGTGATTCGCACATTTTTAAAAGCAATTATTGATAAAGATAACAAGAGTGCTCGATTTTTCGAACTTACTTTTGCGATAATTTATCAGGTATTTTTATTCAGACTCATCAAATTTATCATTAATTAACTGACAGATACTGTTCAGTGCTATTTGAGCATCATTGCCTTGGGCTTTTATTGTAACAGACTTTCCTTGTCCACCTGCTAATAACATCAGTGCCATCACTGATTGTGCATCGGCCTCATTGCCATCAAGTGTTAAGGTAACTTGTGCATCAAACTGTTGTGATAATTGCGCTAATTTGGTGGCAGCACGCGCATGAAGTCCCAGCTTATTTACAATCGTAATAGTTTTTTCTAAACACTGCATTGTATTACCTCGGTAACTGCTTTGTGCTGTTATGTTGCTTTAAGTTGATTTTACTTTCAAATCACGGTGGTGAGTTTGCACATCGTCGCGTTCTTTGCGAAAGTTACTTGCCAGCAACTCAGCAATATAAACTGAACGATGTTTACCGCCAGTACAGCCAATAGCAATGGTGACATAACTACGATTGTTACGCTCAAGGTGAGGAAGCCATGTCATCATAAAAGTATTAATTTGCCAGATAAATTTAGTGACAATAGGCTGACTAGATAAAAAATCTTTAACGTTTTGATCAAGCCCAGTGCTTGATTTTAATGACTTTTCCCAAAAGGGATTGGGTAAAAAACGGGCATCAAAAACAAAATCAGCATCAATTGGAATACCATGCTTATAACCAAAAGATTCAAACACTAAGACCATTTTGCCAGTTTTTTTACCTAAAATACGTTCTCTGACTAAATCGGCAAGCTGATGCGGTGATAATTTACTGGTATTAATGTAAAGATCGGCTCGGCTGGCAACGGGTTCTAGTAACTTTTTTTCTAAAGCTATGGCTTGATCAAGCGCGATATTTTGTTTAATTAATGGGTGTAAACGTCTTGTTTCACTAAAACGACGAATTAAGTCATTGTCGTTGGCATCTAAGTAAACAATACTTAATTCAACAGAATGCGGTAAATAGTCAAGAATTTCGGAAACATCATCAGGGTTTTCAGGCAAATTACGCACATCTAAACTAACGGCAACATTTTCGTAGTCATTAATAACGGTGTAAGTGAGTGCGGGTAATAAATTTACAGGAATATTATCAACGCAGTAATAGCCTAAATCTTCTAATACCCGTAAAGCAACTGATTTTCCTGAGCCTGAACGACCACTAACAATAAGTAATTTCATTAATTAAGTTTCTTGAGTTATAAGGTGGTAAAGTTGCTCGTTATTTTGACACTTTCTAATTTGCTTGGTGATTTGTTTGTTCTGAAAAAGCTTAGCGATACTTTGCAAGGTTGATAGGTGTTCTTTGCATAATGCTTCAGGCACAAATAAGGCAATAAAAATATCAACAGGGCGTTGGTCTATAGCATCAAAAGCAATGGGCTGATCCGTTGTCATTAGTACGGCAATTACTGTGTTCGTTTTTGATAAGCGCCCATGAGGAATAGCGATACCATTGCCTATGCCGGTACTTCCTAGCTTTTCACGTTGCATTAAGCTGTTAAGTAATTCTTGTTGCGTTAATTCTGAGATCTTATTCGCTGCAATAGCGCTTAATTTTTCAAGAATTCGTTTTTTACTTGCAGCATGGACTGCACAATAAGTGCAGTCCTGAGATAAGATGTCTTGTAATTTCATCATTGATCAGTGTTGAGCCATTTTTCCTTTGTATTTTAAAACTTGTCGGTCTAATTTATCAATGAGAGAATCAATAGCCGCGTACATAGACTGATCTTCTGATGAAGCAAAAATTTCTCCACCATTTAAATGTACAGTAGCTTCCGCCTTGTGGGTTAATTTTTCTACATTTAGAACAACATAAACATTATTGATGTGATCAAAGTGTCGTTCTAGCTTTGCAAACTTGGTATTAACGTAATCGCGAAGTGAAGAAGTTAATTCTATATGATGACCTGTAAGATTAATTTGCATAAGCTCAATCCTTATCGAGTTTGTTAGTAAAATTAAATGCTTAACGCATTGTTATTTGATTAAACACTATTAAAGTAAACTTTTACGCTGATTCGATGGCGGTATACCGAGTGATTCTCGATATTTAGCAATAGTGCGCCGCGCCACATTAATGCCTTGATCTGCCAGCAATTCTGCCATTTTGCTATCACTCAGCGGTTTTGACGGAATTTCTGCAGCAACCAATTTTTTGATTAATGCTCGAATGGCTGTTGATGAACATTCTCCTCCGTTTTCTGTACTTACGTGACTTGAAAAGAAATATTTAAGTTCGAATATTCCTCTGGGTGTGTGCATGTATTTTTGGGTTGTTACGCGTGAAATAGTTGACTCATGCATATCAACCATTTCAGCAATATCATTTAATACCATGGGTCGCATAGCTTCAGGGCCGTGTTCAAAAAAACCTTGTTGTTGTTGCACAATGCAATTTGATACTTTTAACAGGGTTTCATTACGGCTTTCTAAACTTTTAATAAACCATTTGGCTTCTTGTAAATTGGCTCGAATAAATTGGCTGTCATCTGATGACTGAATACTTTTTGCCATAGAAGCATATTGTTGGTTTATAGTCAGTTTGGGTGCTGTATCGGGGTTTAGTTCCACAACCCAGCGACCATTTCTTTTTTCAACCGAGACATCGGGAATAATGTATTGATCATCACTTTTAATAACAGCATCACCTGGACGAGGGTTAAGTGATTGAATTAAACGCATTACTTCACGTAATTG
>WFQC01000152.1 GCA_015487235.1 Alteromonadaceae bacterium | reverse complement strand
TGTCAGCAAAACATAAGAGTACGCCGCGGTTTTCTAAGTACAAGGTATTTGATTCACCTGTTGGGCCTGGTAATATTTTTGCTTTTTTCAATTGCTTTTCAATTGCGATTAACTGGGTGCGAGAATCGGCTAAAGTTTGGCTTAGATCGTCCGCCAAATCGTCTACTATTTCAACATGTGCAATTTTAGCGAGTAATTGGCGTACATGAGATACACGTGTATTGAGATCAGTTAAACGCCATGTCTTTTCAGCTTGCTGTGCTTGTTGCATTAAAACATTGGCTTGACTTATTGCGCTATTATCACTCGCTAATGGTGTTATATCGCCTGAGTTGTTTTCTTGTGGGGTTGATTTTTCTTTTAATAAGCGCGGTAAGTAGTTGGGGCCACCTGCTTTTGGTCCTGTACCTGAAAGACCTCTACCTCCAAAAGGTTGTACGCCGACAACGGCACCGATCATATTACGATTGATATAAACATTACCTGCACGCGAAAGTTGAGCAAGTTTGGCAGCTCGACCTTCTATGCGGGTGTGAATACCCATAGTTAAACCAAAGCCTGTGCTATTTACCTGCTCAATAACTTCTTCTATTGCATCGGCCTTAAAGCGTACAATATGTACACAAGGGCCAAAAACTTCACGAGTCAGCACTTGAATATTTTCTATTTCGTATAGGCGAGGTGCAAAGAAATAGTGACCATTGCTATCATTAACCTCATCAGAAAATTCACATTGATATAATAACTTACCGTGTGTTTCCATATACTTAGCATGATCTGTTAAAGAGGCTAATGCTTTTGCATCAATAACCGGGCCAACATCGGTTGATAATTGCGCAGGATCGCCAACATGTAATTCAGCGAGTGCCCCTTGCAACATAGTAATGACTTTATCGGCAACTTCTTCTTGTAAAAAAAGCACGCGTAAAGCTGAACAGCGTTGCCCTGCGCTTTGAAAGCCTGATGAAATAACATCATCAACAACTTGTTCAGGTAAGGCGGTTGAGTCAACAATCATACAGTTTTGTCCACCCGTTTCAGCGATTAGTGGTACTTGATCGGTTTTACGCTCTGCTAAGGTTTGTGAAATACGTGTACCTGTTTCTGTTGAACCAGTAAACATAACGGCTTTAATACGCTGATCAGGAATAATTGTACTACCCACTTGGCTACCGCGAGCAATAACAGCTTGCACAACATCAGCAGGAAAGCCTATTTCCTGCATTAAAGCAATAGCACGTAGCGCAATAAGCCCGGTTTGCTCTGCTGGTTTAGCAATAACGGTATTGCCTGTTGCAATTGCCGCGGCAACTTGCCCTAAAAAGATCGCTAACGGAAAGTTCCATGGACTAATACATAACACAATGCCTCGCGGTTCAAGGCGATTATCTTGTGCTAATTCAAGGCTGCGCGCCGCATAATAACGGCAAAAATCTACGGCTTCTCGCACTTCATCAATACCATCTTGTGCAACTTTTCCTGCTTCTTTAATACACAAGCCAATAAGCTCAGCACGATGTGCCTCTAAAGCATCTGCAAGCTTATTTAGTAAGTTGGCACGTTCTGTTACTGGTGTTTTTGACCATGAAGTGAAGGCATACTCGGCGCGATCTATCATCGCTTTCATTGCTTCAGGATCATGGTGATGATGATAACCAATTATCTCCTTATGATTTGCAGGGTTGCGTACGGCATTCGCTCCGTCAGGTAATTGATTTTCATTAAGTAGCGTATTTTCAAACCATTGATTAAGTTTTTCTTTCAATGGGGTAATTTCATTAATGTCTGTTAAGTCTAAGCCTTGTGAATTTTTACGTTCATCAGCAAATAAGTGGGCAGGTAAGGTAATTTTATGGTTATATTTTGAGGTTAGTCCTTGAGTTTTCTCAACGGGATCTTCTAATAACGATTCTACGGGTTTTGTTTCGTCAACAATGGCATTAACAAAAGAAGAATTTGCACCATTTTCTAATAAACGACGTACTAAATAGGCAAGTAAATCTTCGTGGTGGCCAACGGGTGCATAAATTCTACATTGAATACCTTGCCCCGAAACGACTTGATCATATAATGAATCGCCCATACCGTGTAAACACTGAAATTCAAAGTCGTTACTGTTACCGGCTAGCTCTATAATAGTGGCTGCGGTATAAGCATTATGCGTGGCAAATTGAGGATAAATAGTATCGCGATATTCTAATAATTTATTTGCACAAGCTTGGTAGGAAACATCAGTTGATGATTTTCGTGTAAATACTGGAAAATGGCGCATACCATCTTTTTGGGCATTTTTAATTTCGCTGTCCCAGTAAGCACCTTTTACCAAGCGCACCATCATTTTGCGGTTGACTTGTAAGGTTAAATGACGCAACCATTCGATCACGTAAATAGCACGTTTTTGATAAGCTTGTACGGCTAAACCAAAACCATCCCAACCGGCTAATTCATTATCACTAAACACCGCTTCAATAATATCAAGAGAAATATCGAGGCGTTCAGATTCTTCGGCATCGACGGTTAGACCAATGTTATAACCTTTAGCGAGGATGCAAAGCTGCTTTAGTTTGGGTACTAATTCAGCCATTACGCGGGCTTGGTGGGTAAACTCATAGCGCGGGTGAATGGCCGATAATTTAATGGAAATACCAGGTGACTTTATTGGTCCGCGGTTACGTGCGGCTTTGCCAATGGCATGAATGGCATCAACATAAGCTTGAAGATAGCGAGTGGCGTCAGCCATTGTGCGGGCACCTTCACCGAGCATGTCGTATGAATAAACATAGCCTTTTTGCTCTTTTTCTAGTGCGCGTTCTGTTGCTGCTTCAATGGTTTCACCCATAACAAATTGTTTACCCATTATTTTCATTGCAAAATTCATTGATTTACGAATAACAGGCTCACCTAAACGACCAATGGTTTTTTTCAATAAACCAAAACGTTGTTCATGACTTGTATCACTATAATTGACCATGCTACCAGTGATTAATAAGCCCCATGATGAAGCATTCACAAATAAAGAATCACTGGCGCCTAAGTGTGAACTCCATTTACCTTGTGAAATTTTGTCGCGAATTAAGGCGTCTTGAGTGCCTTTGTCTGGCACACGTAGTAAGGCTTCAGCAAGGCACATAAGAACAACACCTTCTTCTGAAGATAAAGAATATTCATTTAATAAGGCATCAATAGCACCATTGCCTTTTTGATCTTGGCGAATTTGCAATACCATTTGTCGCGCGCGCTCCCACGCACGGCTGCGAGCACTCGCACTTATTTCGGCTTCTGGCAATATGTGTTCAACGGCTGCGTCTTCGTCTATACGGTAAAAATCGCGAATTTTTTGACGAATAGGGCAATCGGTAACTAAAGAACCATTAAAAAGCATAATGACCTCATCTTTATTAATAACTATAAAATTATGGCGCATTTTATAGAAAGAACAGCAGAATATCTTGGTTAAATAGGGTGGTAGTGCAAAATAAAATAGCGTTTATTTTTTAAATTAAAGGTTATTGTTCTGATAAATAAAGAGGTAGGAGGAGATGCTATAATAAAAAGCTCCGAGACCAATATAATTGGTAAACTAACGGAGCTTTATATAGACAATCAATTTTAGGGAGAACTTTTCAACACGCCCTACAGTATTATGAGTTTGATTCTTAAACTCTGTGCTGTTGCTTTAATTAGCGCCCCAAATCGCATCAACATATTCAGGATGATCGATAAATGGGTTACGGTTACCTTGATGGTTAAATGCCGCTTCATTTCGATCAATTTCTTTTTGGCTAACGGGATCATTGGCGTGCCAGCGTAGTAGCATATCTAATTGCCACTGTTCAAATACGCGAGTACTGGTGCCATCTAATACAGCATTGCTATAAGTGGTATTATTTTGCCAGCTAGCAATAACATTTTCATAACGTGTTGCCATATAAAAATAGGCACGCGCTAAATCACCTTTAAATTCATCAATAGGCTCAAAGACCGTACCATTATATCCTAAGGCAACGGTTGCACTGCCTAATTTACTACCATTGTTTGAAGTAAATGTGGCACTGCCTACTTCACCATAAGGGTAACTACTGCGTTTTGAATTCACATAACCGTCACTTGCAAAAATAAAGTGAACGTCTGAATTCATGGGCTCTACAGCGCCACCAAACCAGCTACGAGGGAATGAATGTTCACGGTTATAACAACCACCTTCGCCTTGGTAAGTACCACATTGATCGGTTACTTTGGTATAGTTATAACTGTCAGCACCATTAGGGTTTTCAGAATAAATATCTAAAATTGAACCGTCATTTTCATAATAAATATCTAACGAATTTGCTTCATAGAATGTCCATAAAGCCGAGTAACCTTGGGCGGTATGATTATTAATAATATTGTGTAAAGCGGTTTTTAAACTATAACCTGTTTGTGTTGTAATAGTATCGTAGTAATTGCCGGCATTACCTCCACCAGTATTACCGCCGCCAGTGTTACCACCACCTGTTGTGCCACCGAGCGTAAAAGTTTTTGTTTCACTGCTTGCAAATGAACCACCTGATGCGAGTGAAGTGCCATTAAGTGATAAATCATAAGAACCATTGCCGTAAGAGCAACAAATACCATCACCATAACTGTCATTAATCGTAAAAGTATAATCGCCGTCGGCTAAGCAAAAGTTATCATTGTATGTTGTTGAACTCGCTAGGTTGCTACCGCTTACAATTGTTTGATTAGTGCTGCTGGTCAGTGTCCAGCTGGTTTCATAACCATATTGATCGGTTGTTAGTGTAAAGGCAACATCATTATTAGCACAGCTATTATTGCCTCCACCCCCCGTATTACCACCTGTTGCGGTAGTAGGCTGGTAATAGTCTAAATAGACAACTTCTGAACCGTCAAAGCCTGTTGTATCGTAGAAACGAACACCCACGGCAATATCTTTGGTCGCTGTTGCATTATAAGTATAGGTAACTTGTTGCCACTGGTTAACTAAATTAGGGTTTGAGTAATTGCGATAACCGTCAATGTATAAACGTGCTTTTACGCCCCCTTCGGTATGATATACCCAAACTGAAAAGTCATAACTTTGCCCTGCAACAACCGGTACTAATTGTCGAAAGTCAGTTGAACTTTGTGAAGCAGTATTTACGGTAATTGCCGCTGAATTCAGCCCTTCTTTCACAATACTAGTGTTTTGATTAACACTAATACCTGAATCTATTGTGGTCCAATTTGTTGGAGCACCATTAGACCAAGTTTCAAAGCTACCATTAGCAACTTCACCGTTCGCCCAAAAACTGGTGAGCGCTAGTAACGCTAGCGCATTTTTTTTAGTAAATGTTTTCAAAGGTTTTTCCTTTTTGTTATCTATAGTTATTTATCCTTCTTTTGACTAGTTAGTTAATGCTGACCAAATAGTCAAAGTAGGTGTTATGCTTAAATGTTATTTTTATTGCTAACCAAATCCTTATAGATTATTAATAAACCACTAACAACTTATCAAACTTAGCATAACAATTAAAATTTGCAAAACCGAAAAACTAGTTGTTATATAAGCTATTTTATCTATTTATAGTCTTTATTAATCTAATATTTACAAGGTTTAGTTGATCTTTGTGTCAACTAAATTACGGGTCAAATGTTAAGCATTAATGACAAAAATATTAATATTATTCGGTATTTTATTTAGCCATAATAAAAAGTTGACTAAATGATTAAAGAATAAATCACACTAGCACTGCTGAGTTTTCATAGTTGAATATCACATCACTGAGCTATTTTTTGAGTTAGGGTATTGTCTTTTAGCCACTTTATATTGTGCTAAAGTTGAGAGATTTTGATAACTACAACAAATAAGGCTAAAATGGTCGTCTATTTTTTCTGAGCGAAACCGGCATGTCAGTATTAAGAACTCTTGTTTATACGTTATTAAAATGGCCCGTACGATTATTGGTGCGCTGTAAAATTATTCCCGATAACTTAATTGAAGCTACAGCACTGAATTTAGCCCAGCCTATTTTTTATGTTATTCGCTATCAATCGGCAAGTGATTTATTAACGCTACAAAAAGCGTGTCAGCAATTAAAATTACCTGATCCGTTAGCGCCTGTTGAAATTGAAGGTAAAAAATTTCAGCGTACGTTATGTTTAGCAAAACCTAGTTCACTATTTTCTTGGCACAAACGTTCTAAAACCAATGCTATTGCTGAAGGTTTAGCGATATTAGAGCAACATCAACTGAATGATAAATTAGATGCGCAGCTGATTCCTGTGAATATGACATGGGGAAGAGCGCCAGCAAAAGAAAAAAACAATGCCAATGTAGGCACGTTGCTAGCTGATCAAGAGTCTCCTAATTGGTTACGTAAATTTTTTATTGTGTTGTTTTTAGGCAGACACACCTTAGTACGTTTTAGTAATGCCGTTTCTTTTCGTTACATGGCCGATCAGCATGGTGTAAATGAAAAAACTGCGCGAAAATTATTACGAGTAGCTCGTTTTCATTTTTATAAACAAACTATTGCCGCAACAGGGCCAAGATTAATGCATCGCCAACAAATGTTTATGGCATTGCTCGCTAACCCTTCTGTTGCTCGAGCTATTGAAGAAGAAGCGAAAGCCAAAGAAATCAGTTTAGAGAAAGCTAAAAAGCAGGCACTCGCTATTATGGATGAAATTGCCGGTGATTATCGCGAGTCAGCTATTCGTTTTGGTGAAAGAGTACTTACTTGGCTATTTAAACGCTTATATCGCACAATTAAAGTCAGTAATGCTGAAACGTTACGTCAACTAGCACAAGATGGTCACGAAATTATTTATGTGCCTTGCCATCGCAGTCACATGGATTATTTACTGTTAACTTATATTATTTATCATCAAGGCTTAGTTACACCGAGAATTGCAGCGGGCATTAACTTAAATTTTTGGCCAGCAGGGCCTATTTTTCGCAAAGCGGGGGCTTTTTTTATTCGCCGTAGCTTTGGAGGAAATCGTTTATATTCAACAATATTTCGTGAATATCTGGGTTTATTGTTTGAACGCGGCTATCCCGTTAAATATTATGCAGAAGGTGGCCGAAGTCGAACAGGGAAAATTCTTCCACCCAAAACAGGTATGTTTGCTATGACGTTGCAAAGTATGTTGCGAGGCATACACCGCCCATTAAGTATTGTACCAGTTTATTTGGGGTACGAGCATGTTATGGAAGTTGCAACTTATCATAAAGAATTGAGTGGTAGCAAAAAACAAAAAGAGTCTATTTTTGGAGTTATAAAAGCTATTCGCAATTTACGTAATTATGGTAATGGTTATGTTAATTTTGGTGAGCCGCTTAATTTAAATCAGTTTTTAACCACTCAAGTACCTGATTGGAAAGATTTTATTGACCCTATTGATCCACAAAAACCGAGTTGGTTAACGCCAACGGTTAATCTTTTAGCTAACCAGGTGATGACGCAAGTGAATAAGTCAGCTGCGATTAGTGGTGTAGCATTAGTAGCTTTAGTGTTACTTTCTTCAGAGCATCACGCTTTAACCAAAACTGAGTTGATCAAGCAGCTTGATTTCTTTTTGGCGATACAACAGCAGGCGCCTTATAGTGAATTATCAACTTTACCTGATTGCTCAGGAGCTGCCTTATTAGCAAGTGTTATAGAATTAAATAAAGTAACAATTACCACAGATAGTTACGGTGAAGTGATTTCACTAACAGGTAAAAATGCTTTAGAAATGAGTTATTACCGTAATAACATCTTACATACTTATGTAGTGCCAGCACTGGTGTGTAGCATGCTCACTCATCACAGTAAAGTGACTCAAGCACAGTTGTTAGCTGATATTAAAGTGTTAGTGAGCTTGATTAAAAAAGATTTATTTTTGTGGCAAACAAGTGATGATGTTGAGCAGCAAGTAACACAAGTTATTGAATTGCTCTTGCAAGCGGGTATTGCTAAGCAAAGCAATGCTGGTTTTCTATCGTTAGTTGATGATGCTGAAGCCAAAGCAAAAGTGCGCTTGATCAGTTTATCTATTAATGAAACCCTACAACGTTTTGCGATTTTAACGGGCTTATTAGCTGACAAAGCGCCGATCACCCGCAATGAGTTAGAAAAAGAAGCTGTGGTAGTCGCGAAGCGATTAGCGGTTATTAATCATGTTAAAGCACCTGAATTTACAGATAAAAAAGCGCAAACAACTTTAATTAATGCGATGAAAGATGAAGGTTATATTGATAATAATGAGCAAAGTAAATTAGTCACCAATGAAGGTTTTACTCATTTGCAGCAATTAATTGAAACGCTTGTCGATATTGACGTTCTGCAAAGTATTCATTTGCAATAAAATACTTGCCGAGAGTGATGTTGATCTTTTTTGTTTGAATAGGGTTGCCTATTTTAAAGATCAACTTCTTTGGCTATTATAATAACTCGATGAAAATTCCCATAAAAATAACCAATCCTACCCAGTGATTGTTTAAAAAAGCCTTAAAACAACGTGCTCGATCTCGATTAACAATTAACATTTGTTGATAAGCAAATAGCCCCGCGGTGATCACCAGGCTAAGTTGATAAGGCCAACCAAAAGCTAAAATTTCGCCGATTAAAAATAATAAACTCAATACTAATAACTGTAGTAAGCCGATAATTCGCTTATCATATTGGCCGAATAAAATCGCGGTAGATTTAACACCAATATTTATATCGTCATCACGATCCACCATGGCATACATGGTGTCGTAAGCTACTGTCCATAATAAATTAGCCGCAAATAATAACCAAGCGATGGTAGGTACTTTGCCTGTAATTTCAGCAAATGCCATGATCATGCCCCAGCTAAAAGCTGCGCCTAGTACAACTTGTGGTAGATTCGTATAACGCTTCATAAAGGGATAAGCACTGGCTAACAACAAAGCTACAACTGCAAGTTTTAAGGTATTGCTGTGTAATGATGTGGCTAAGCCAAATGCAGCTGCAATTAACATCATAAAAATAAAAATAGCATCGTGGGTCGTTAATAAACCTGAAACCAAGGGTCTCGCTTGGGTACGTTTAACTTGTCCATCAACTTTTCGATCGGCAATATCATTAATCACGCAGCCAGCACTACGCATTAAAAAAACCCCTAAGGTAAAAATAAACAGTAAATGTAAAGGAGGAAAACCATCAGCCGCAATCCACAATGCCCAATAAGTCGGCCATAACAATAAATAGGTGCCGATGGGTTTGTCCATGCGGGTTATTTGTATAAACCCTTGCCATTTTTGTGCAATGCTTGCCATTAACCATATACTCCATGCTGATATGCAAATGCATTAGGTAAAAAAACTTCAGCGACCATAATGGGCTTTTCAGCTAAAATAAACACAGAACGTCGTCCCCACAAATTATGCGTCATTGGTAAATTCAATTGTTTTGCTAGCTTGCCTACACTGCTATGGGGTAAAAATTCAGCGACTTCAAATGATTGACGCGCTAAATTAGGGTGATTAAATAATACTTGCCCAAGTGGTTGTGTACCTAAATGTGCCAACTGTTGTTGCTCTCCGGTTAAACTTGTTAGGGGAAGTAAACTGCGAGCAAATACTTGAGGTGTGTTATCGCAATAAAGTAGTACTTCACGCACTAATACTTGTTCGCCTGCACTAATATTACCTTTTGCTTCATTTGAGTGGCAAGGTTCAATATGTTGGCCAATTAATTCTACGCGAAAATCTTGGCAATGCTGTTTTAAACGAGCGGTTAAAGAGGTGGGATCATAAAGCCAATCTGCTAAGGTGCTCGAAAGAGTGTTTACCGATTGTTGCCAAGTAGCAGGCAGTGTAATAGGAAATAATGTTGTCACAGAACTCATAGATAAAGTCGCTATTTTTGAATGCGCTATATAATATCAGGAATTATTGTTAACTGCTGCTATCATTTATATGTCGGCAAGTTGAATTTTATCAAGCTTGAAAATTAATAATTTGTATTCATATTAGCAGTTAATAATTATCTTGTTTTTTGCATTATTTTATAAAAATTTACTAAAATTTTTACAATTCGGGTTATTATAAGGTATTCATTCAACCTGAAACGGGCACCTTCAGGTGAATATATTAGCTTCAGTTGTTTTTAGAGAGTACTAAGATGAAAAAAGTCGTAACCTTTGTGTGTTGTTTGTTGTTATTTCCTACTGTGCAAGCAGCAGATTATGCGTATTTTGGTTTTGAACCTCAAATTGTAACCAACTATGTAGCAACCAAAAAAAAGCTGGGCTATGTGCGACTTAGTGTTGAATTAATGGTGGCAGACGGTGACAACTTAGAAGTGGTTGAACATCATGCACCGTTATTACGCGATGCGATTATTGATATTATTGGTAAACAACCAGAAGCAAAAATTAAATCAATTAAAGGGCGAAACGAAATTCGTAAGCAATGTGAAGAAAAAGTGAAAAGCCTATTAAAGCAAGAAACAGGGCAAGAGCTTATTAAAAAATTACTCTTTACCCAGTGGTTAGACGATTGATACCAATTCTATTAGGGGTGGTAGAACCGCTACGATTAAAAATTTTGTCAATACGCCTTTGTGGTTAGTTTTTAGCTTTTAACTGTCCTGCGGTAAACCATGCCAAAAAACAACCGCTTATTAGGCCGAGTAAATGAGCGGTATTGGCCATATTCATCGGTAGTACATCAATAAAGCCTAGTAGCATCCATATTAATAGCATGGCAATTAAAGGTTTGGGCATAGCCAGCCCTTTTTCAGGTGCTAAGTAACCCAGCCACCAGATAAAGCCAACCAGACCATAAACGACGCCTGATAAACCACCAAAATTAGCCCCCGAAACTAAATACTGGCCTAAATTTGAGATAATAGCGGTGATAAAAAACACCTGTATTAACGTGGTACTGGCAAGCTTTTTTTCAATTTCTCCGCCAAGTTGCCACCACCATAAGGTATTAAAAACAATGTGTAGCCATGAAAAATGAAAAAGCGCAGGGCCAATTAAACGCCAAGGTTCAGCCAATAAAGCCTTGACACTTAATTGTGGAAAAAACTGCAATTGCTTAAAAAGTGTTAAGCCATAGCCCAATAAAGAGAATAAAAATATTAACCAGCAGGCAACAAAAATAGTGAGGGTAAACCAACCAGCATGAGCTAAAAATTGCTGTTTAAAAACACTCAGCAAATTAGGCTCTTGAGTTTTTATTGCGGTTAACTCACCTTGTTGCCAAGCGGTTTGTTGATATTTTTCGGCGAAAGGGTTGCGAATAAATTCACTAAATAATTGTTTAGCTTGTGCTGTTTTATCTGTTTGGCAATAAATATCAAAACCCTGTGCCGCTGGCCTTACCTCAGCAGCAATATGTTGTGCTTTTAAGTAGGTTGTAAACAATAAGGCAATGTTATGCTGGCTAACATTCACCAAAGGGCTCATTGTGATTTGCTTCATGTATATAGGGCTGCCTAATTTATGCTAAGTGTTCAACTTTATCAGGGTGTTGTAATTGCCATGCACTAAAACCACCATCTAGCGAATAAACATTGGTAAAGTCTTGGCTTGCCAAAAATTGTGCCGCTTGTTGGCTAGCGTTGCCATGATAACAGCACACGACTACAGGCGCATCTATATCGGTGTTGCGGATAAAATCACTTAACGTTTCGTTCGTTAAATGTACTGCGCCTTTAATATGACCTGCTTGATATGAACCCGCATCTCGAATATCGGCAACTACGACAGCACCTTGCTCTAATTGTTGTGCTAATTCATTTACTTGCATATGTTTAAAGGTATTAGACATTATTGACTCTCTTAGTTATCAAAAAAGGGGTAATTAACTTACCCCTATATTAGCATATTTTAATATTGCTATGTCCAGTCTAAAATGACTTTTCCTGATTGTCCTGAACGCATAATGTCAAAACCTTGTTGAAAATCATCAATGTTAAATTGATGAGTAATAATCGGGCTAATATCAAGACCTGATTGAATTAAACTTGCCATTTTGTACCAAGTCTCAAACATTTCCCGACCATAGATACCTTTAATGGTTAAGCCTTTAAAAATAACCTGACTCCAATCGATGGCCATATCTTTACCCGGAATACCTAACATCGCTATTTTTCCGCCGTTATTCATGCTGTCAAGCATGCTGGTAAAAGCGGCTGGTACGCCAGACATTTCGAGACCAATATCAAACCCTTCGGTCATACCGAGCGCTTTCATTACCGCATTTAAATTTTCTTTACTGACATTAACGGTGCGGGTTGCTCCCATTTTTTGTGCTAAATTTAAGCGATATTCATTAACATCGGTGATCACTACATGGCGAGCACCTACATGCTTAGCTACGGCAGCAGCCATGATACCAATAGGGCCAGCGCCCGTAATTAAGACATCTTCACCTACTAAATCAAATGATAGAGCTGTATGAACAGCATTGCCAAAGGGGTCAAATACTGCGGCTAATTCATCAGAAATTTCATCGGGCAATTTAAATGCGTTAAACGCTGGAATAACTAAGTATTCAGCAAAACAGCCTGCTCTGTTGACGCCAACACCAATAGTATTTCGGCATAAATGTGTACGGCCAGCTCGACAATTTCGGCAATGGCCACAGGTAATATGACCTTCACCTGAAACACGGTCACCAATATTAAAGCCTTTAACCTCTTGCCCAATCTCTACTACTTCACCCGCGTATTCGTGACCAACTACCATAGGAACAGGAATGGTTTTTTGCGACCATTCGTCCCAGTTATAAATATGAATATCAGTACCACAAATAGCCGTTTTCTTAATTTTGATCAAGAGATCGTTATGTCCTATTACGGGCTTAGGGCTATCGGTCATCCAAATGCCGGGTTCAGCTTTGAGTTTTGCGAGAGATTTCATTGTATTTCTTAACCTTAAATTATTATTAAATTACCGCCATTTCTTTACCAATACGGGTAAAGGCGGCGATGGCTTTATCAAGCTGAGCTTGGGTATGCGCTGCTGATATTTGTGTGCGAATACGAGCTTGTCCTTTGGGCACAACAGGGAAAGAAAAACCAATTACATAAATGCCTTCAGCAAGTAAGCGATCTGCCATTTCACTGGCAATTTTCGCATCACCTAACATAACCGGCACAATGGCATGGTCAGCACCTGCACAGGTAAAGCCGGCTGCTTCCATTTGCGATCGAAAATAGTGAGCATTGTCTTTAAGCTTTTTACGTAAATCATCACCGTCGGCCAATAAATTGAGTACTTCAATAGAAGCATTTACTATGGCAGGCGCTAATGAATTTGAAAACAAATAAGGGCGCGAACGTTGACGAAGCCATTCAACCACTTCTTTTTTTGCCGCGGTGTAGCCACCTGAAGCGCCACCCATAGCTTTGCCTAAAGTACCTGTAATAATATCGACTCGTCCCATTACCTCACAATATTCATGGCTACCACGGCCTTTATCACCGACAAAACCAACAGCATGAGAATCGTCAACCATTACTAAAGCGTTATATTTATCAGCTAGATCACAAATGCCTTTTAAATTTGCAATAACGCCGTCCATTGAAAATACACCATCGGTAGCAATAAGTTTAAAGCGAGCACCCGCTTTATCAGCAGCAATTAATTGTGCTTCAAGATCAGCCATATCATTATTAGCATAACGATAGCGCTTGGCTTTACATAAACGTACTCCATCTATAATAGATGCATGATTTAAGGCATCACTGATAATCGCATCTTCATGCGTTAATAGCGTTTCAAATAAGCCGGCATTAGCATCAAAACATGACGAATATAAAATAGTATCTTCCATACCTAAAAATTGACTTAATTTTTGCTCTAAGGTTTTGTGAATGTCTTGTGTGCCACAAATAAAGCGTACTGAAGCCATACCAAAACCGTGTTCGTCTAAGCCTTTTTTAGCGGCGGCAATTAGACGGGGGTGATTGGCTAAACCTAAATAATTGTTAGCGCAAAAATTAATAACTTCTTCGCCAGAATTAACTGCTATTTGTGCTTGTTGGGCTGTGGTAATGATACGCTCTGCTTTATATAAGCCGTCTTCTTTTACTTGATTTATTTGTGCTTGTAACTGTTGATAAAAGCTGTGATTATTTGCTTGTGGCATAAACATGTGCCTCTGTTTGTTGATTAATAAATATTGAGGCATATTTTAGCTCAATATAAAAGAGGGTAAAACTAAAGGGAGATAATGCCTGTCGTTTACCTGTAAACTTTACTTAGTTTAGGTTATTTGTTAGCCAACGAGCCATGTCATAAATTAATCCTTTTTGCTTTTTTATTAAAGCATGATCAACGTAGCTGCCTTTAAATATTTGCATTTTAGAGCGTAAAGAACCATTCCATTCAAATAACTCTTTGGCTGTTTTATAGCTTTCTAATTGGTGCATAGTGCTAATAAAATAGGTGGGTTTGTCGGCAAGATTTTTATAATGTTCTTTATCACTGTGATCCATGACAGGTGTTACCATGATCAAACTATCTACATGCATTGCTTCTGCAATCGCAACTGCATATCGGCTTGCACACCCCACACTCACAATGGCGATTTGTTTATTTTTAGCCACTTTTTTGCGTAACCATTCAAAAGCGGTTAGTGCATCACTTTGCCAATATGAGGTTAAGCTTGCCATAGCTGTTTGGTAAGCCAAAATACTGTCGGCTGCTTTTCTTAATTGTTCTTTTGAAAAACGTTTGCTTTGACTTTCACCATAACCTCTAAAATCATAGCTAAGAATATGTAAGTTGTTCTTTTTTAATAATGTAATTAAATCTTGATAGGCTTTTTGATCGCTATTACAGCCATGTAATAGTAATACACCACCACTGTGCTGTTCACCAGCGTAGTAATGCCCATTCAGTTGAAATTTATCTAACGTGGTAATGCTGATTTTACTAATATCTACAGGCGTCTTAAAAAATTTACTTTGGGCATAACTATTGAAGGTTATCACCACAGAAATAAGTAAAAAAAAGCATAAATGATGAGTTTTAAACATAAGTTTTCTCTGTTTCTTTTTTGCGATTACATGCAACTGTTGCAATTATACCACTTTGCTTTACAGGCTAGGTTGATTTTCAAGTGTAGTGTTCTCAAGAGTTAACAAACCGTTTAAAAAAGAGATGCTAATATCAATACCTACTAAAACCATAACAAAATAACTTTCGTTTGCGTATAATAATAGCATCCTAGCCGTTAGAGTATTGATGTGAAATCTTTTTTTGCGTTATTTTTATATCGAATTGTTTTTTTATTACTAACGCCCGTTGTGTTAATTGCTTTTATTTGGCGTTCAAAAACAAACCCGCTTTATCGTCAACGGTTATTAGAACGCTTGGGCTTTTTAGAAAGCAACTTACGCAAAAATACTGTTGTGATCCATGCTGCTAGTGTAGGTGAAGTGATTGCGATTAAGCATTTTGTTGAACTACTATTAATGCAGTATCCACAACACGCTGTTACTATTACTACGTTTACACCAACGGGTTCAGCGCAAGTTAAAAAGCTCTTTAAACAGCGTGTTCAACATTGTTATTTGCCTTTAGACAATTTTATCAGTACTTGGCTTTTTTTGCGAAAATTGCAGCCCAAAGCGATGGTGTTTATGGAAACTGAGCTTTGGCCTAACTTAGTGGCGCAAATTACAGCTAAAAAAATTCCGCTATTATTAATTAATGGTCGCCTCTCGAGTAAATCTTGTCGTCAATATCAAAAAGTATCAGCATTAATACAACCTTGCCTACAAGGCTTTGATCATATTTTTACGCAAAGTGATGAACATCAAAAAAACTTTATGCGTTTAGGTGCTCTGGCACAAAAATGTAGCGTATCAGGTAACTTAAAATATGATATTAGCCTGAGTGATGATATCGTTGAAAAATCATCATTATTAGCACAGTTTGTTCGTTTCCCGCGTCGAATATGGCTTGTTGCTAGTACCCATGAAGGTGATGATGAGTTGGTATTGACAGCATTTAAAAATCTAAAACAACAGTTACCAGATTTATTATTATTATTGGTTCCGCGCCATCCTGAACGTTTTGATGAAGTAGCTGCACTTTGTGGTGCCCAAGGGTTTAACATTGCTCGGCGTAGCCAAGAGCAATTAGTGACCAAGCAACAAGATGTATGGTTACTCGATACATTGGGAGAATTAGTGGCGGCATATAGTCTTGCTGACATTGTCACTATTGCGGGTACTTTTAGCCATATTGGTGGTCATAATCCCTTGGAAGCTGCACTGTTTAAAAAGCCTATTGTGCTCGGTGCTGATATGGCAAATTTTAATGAAGTTATGGTGCAATTAAAGCAAAAAAATGCAGTGAAACAGCTAACTGATAACCAAAACGTTAGTGAAGATTTAGCTGAAATAGTGAAGCTGTTATTTGATAATTATAACGTAGCACAATTATTAGGTGAACAAGCATATCAAGTAGTTATCGCTAATCAAGGTGCAAGTAAGCGTTCACTCTCTAAGCTTATTGAGCTAATCAATTAAAGATTGTTAATATCTCATTGTGATATTTTTTATCGCCGAGCACATTACGGCGTATATTGATTGCCCCAGCACGTTGTTCTTACCAAAATTTAGCCTACAGTTGTTTCACTGTTTGTTTTTCAATGAAGGATAATGATCTGCAATCAGTAGTGCTATTTTTTCTTTTACTTGCGCTATAGTTATATTTGCCATTAAATCGCTACCTTTAGCGCGTACTCCCCAAGGTAATTCTGATAACGATTTTTTATGTTGTGTTTCAATAGCTTGTTGATAATAATTGACAACATATTTTTGGTATAAATACGGACCTGTGCGTAATGGATTACTGTGCGCATATAAGCCAACAACAGGTGTTCCAACCGTGACGGCCATGTGTGCAGGGCCTGTATCTGGTGCGATAACAAGATGAGCGATATCTAATACACATAGCAGTTGTTTTAGTGTCGTTTTACCAACTAAATTTTTAATTTCACTTTGCGCTTGTGCAATAATGTTATTAGCAAGCTGTTGCTCTATTGCTGTTGGGCCACCACAAAGTACCACGTAAAAACCTTGCTCGGCTAAATAATCTGCGATTTCTGCATAGCCTTGAATATGCCAGTTTCTTTCTGCTTTGCTTGCCGCTGGTGATATAACCGCAACAGGCTTTTTAGTAAGTAATTGCTTACTTGCCCAGAGTCGATCTTGTTCTGTCATTGGCATAAACCAAGTGGGAGGTGTGATTTTTACACCGATTTCTTGGGCAAAAGCGAGAAAGCCATCGAGTACGTGTGGTTTAGTTTGAGCACTAATTTTGTGGTTGGTAAATAACCATTGACCTTCTTTTGCACGTTGCTTATCAAAGCCAATTTTTATTTTTGCTGGTATAAATAAACTGGCAATACTAGCGCGTAAAGCAACTTGCATGTGTAATAAAATATCAAATTTTCGCCCTTTTAATTGCTCTTTTAACGCTTGATAACCTTTCCAACCGGCGCGTTTGTCAAAAATTACAAAATCGACACCGGGTAAATCAGCCAATAAACTGGCTTCCACTTTACCGATAATCCATGTAATAGGTAAATCGGGATATTGCCGTTGTATTTGTTGTACCATAGCAACCGCATGGCAAACATCACCGATGGCAGATAAACGTAATATACATAAGCTTTTGGGCTTAGTTATTTGACTCGTCATAGAGAAATCACCAAAATAGTGGTTTGGAAAGTAAATTATCTAGGCGTATTATCTTGAACCTGTCTGCAATTGTAAAACCCTGTCAGCTAAAAGTTTATCAACAAGGTAAACTTTATTGTTTGTATGATGCTAATGCCATTGCTCATTTTAGCCCTAAAATGCTGGATGGTGACTATTGGCAACAGCATGATGCTATTGTTGGCAGTGCACAAGGACGCGGCACCACTTGGTTTATTGCCCATAAAAGCCAACAGTGGGTTTTAAGACATTATTACCGAGGTGGTTTAGTTGGTCGATTAATTAAAGACAGTTATTTATTTTTGGGTCTGGAAAAAACACGAGCGATACAAGAATTTACTTTGTTGCAGTTAATGCAGCGTTTAGCCTTACCTGCACCAGCTCCTATTGCGTGTCGTATTATGCGTTCTGGCATTTTTTATCGTGCTGATTTATTAAGCCAGCGCATTGAAAATGCGCATGATCTAGTTGCTTTATTAACTCAACAACCCTTATCTGCTGATATATGGCGTAAGATCGGTGTAACTATTGCGAAATTTCATCAACAAGGTATTTATCATCATGACTTAAATGCGCATAACATTTTGCTAGATAACCAAGAAAAAGTATGGCTCATTGATTTTGATCGTGGCGAGCAACGAGCGTTAAACGTTTCATGGTTACAGCAAAATATGGCGCGTTTATTACGTTCTTTTCGTAAAGAAAAAACTAAACTTAACTCTTTTTATTGGCAAGATGCTGATTGGCAGTATTTACTTCAGGGTTACCGAACAATATTGTCATTTAACGTTGTCTGATCACACCTTCTTGTATTGTTGAAGCAACTAAGCGTCCTTGACGATCAAATATCTGGCCTCTTACTAAACCTCGCCCATTTGAAGCACTAGGGCTTTGCATTGAATAAAGTAGCCAGTCGTCAAAGCGAAAAGGGCGATGAAACCACATGGCATGATCTATTGTGGCAATTTGAAAATTAGGGTGCCAATGACTTACACCATGAGGATATAAAGCAGTTGGTAAAAAGTGAAAATCTGAGGTGTATGCAAGCATATACATGTGAATTCTTAAATCGTCTGGCATATTGCCATTGGCTTTTATCCACATATTACAGACTGCGGGAGCTGGTTTAGGATCTACCCAGTTATATTGCTCGATGGGGCGAATTTCTATCGGACGTTCGGCTAAAAACTTATTACGCATATTTTCAGGTAAAAAGTGTTGATTTTGTTTAATAAAATCACTGTAGCTTGGAATATCTTCTGGTGCTGGCACATTGGGCATTTGATCTTGATGATCAAAACCTTGCTCTTGTATCTGAAAAGAAGCGGTCATATAGAAAATTGCTTGACCATTTTGTATTGCCTGTACGCGGCGAGTGCTAAAGCTTTTACCATCGCGAATTTTTTCTACTTCATAGACAACAGGTTTTTGTGCATCACCGGCACGTAAAAAGTATGAATGTAGCGAATGAACAAAGCGTCCTTCGGTTACGGTTTCTTTGGCTGCTGAAAGTGCTTGCCCCATTACTTGTCCGCCAAATAAGGCTTTAAAACCTAGATCTTGGCTTTGGCCTCGATAAATACCTTGCTCAATTACTTCTAGCTTTAATAAGGCGAGTAATTCATCTAAAACTTGACTCATGTTATTTACCTTTATATTCCAATGAATGAGGCGTGATCGTAGAGTGTAATTATACGTAATAGTGTGAAAAAACAAAGCAATTGACAGTTTTTAACAATTTAACAAGATCTAAAATGATCTTTTTGTTGAAATATTGAACTAGTTAGGATATTTTCGAAGAGAGCGTGACTAGATAGTAACAATTTGTAGATTATTATTTAGTTTTAGCTGCTTAATCATAATATTTTTTATTAATAGAGAAAGGCTATGTTAGCTGCATCAAAACGAGAAGTTCTGTTAGAAAGAAGACAGTATAACCCAGATCAATCAGCATTATGGGATAAATTGTCTTTGGCACAAAAGTTTGCTGCAAGTAGCTTGAATCAATACGGATATGATCTGGCTTTTATCCGCAGTGGCGGTACTGGTAGTTTAGCTGTTTTAGTGCGAGATGATGAAATCGCTACAGTGGCTAGCGATGGTGATATTAACACATCACCAGGTATATCAATTCGTTAAACGAGAAACTCTAGCTTGCTTCGGCAAGCTTTTTCTTTTCAGGTAATTGCTCAAATTTCTGTAATAATGTTTCTGTCAGTGAAATATATCCAGATAAAGTATTGCTATTCCACATACGCTTAGTTTTTTGATCTTGTTGATTAATAAAAACGATAAACTTTTTGTAGCTGTTTTTATCTAAGCTTTCATAACATCGCTTAGTCATAATAGATAATTGCCCTTTACCCTTTAAGCAAGCAGTAAAAATAATGGCATAATTATTAATAAGAGGGCTGAGTAAATCTAACTCTTGGCTAATTGTTTTATCATTAACAAAACTATCTTTTAAATTTTGTAGACGTATTTTAACAAACGTTTCTTGTGTATTGGCAACCAGCATAAGCGTTTCGAGCAAGGCTTTATTTTCTTTTCTGCTATTTCTGTCAGCTGATTGTGCTTTTCTTAAAGAAAGTTGTAACTTTTCAGTACGAAAATATAAGTAAACAATAAGCACAAAGAAAATAATGATGATGGCAATAATAAAAATCATAAAATTAAGCGTCTGCTGTGTTTATATTATTATTTGCTTTTTAGCTGTTCAGTTAGCTGAGCTAAGAAAACAAAAGGGTCAATGTCTTGTATATCGGGCGTTTGTGCCGACATTTCAATGATAACAGAAAACTCACCTAAATTGGCAAAAAACCTTGTTTTGATTGCCTGTGATAATTGTGATAATTCGGCAGTTAACGCTTGCTTGGTGCGATGAGGAAATAAAATGATATATTCACCTTCATTAAGGCAACCAGCAATTTCAAATTCACTAATATTTTCGTTAATTAGCTGTGCTATAGCTTTGTGCACATCTTTCATCACTCTTTTTGTAAAATGATGAGATAGATCGTGCCAGTTGCGTACCAGAATATAGACAATGGTAATAGGGTACTCAAATTTGCGCGCTTCTTTATACTGTTGTTGATAAATATTTTTGGTTTTTACTGGCGATGGTAAATAATCTTTGGGCGCTTCAATTTCATTATATTCAACCCGTAGTCGGTAATTACGATACTTTAACCAAATAAATATCATCGCAATGGCTAGTATTGCCACCAGCGCAACTAACCCCCAAATATATGATATAAGTCGTTGATGGTTTTTATTATAGTCGGCATATAAAGTACCTTTCTCTGATAACTTTAACGCCAAGTCTTTACTTTTTTGTGAAGCTTGTTTTGCATTTTTAGGCAGTTTTGCTTTGGCAAGCTCTTCACCTTTTAGTTTTTCTGTTGCACTTACATACTTGGTTAACAAGCTTAATGCTTTTTGGTAATCACCTTGATGCTGGTATTTGTGGGCAAGCATTTGGTAAAGAATTATTTGATCAGGATCGAGCTCTGCTTTTGTTGATAATTCTTCAGCCTTTTGCAGTAATTGTGAGGCAAAAATAGTACGCCCTGTTTGTTTGGCTGCTTTAGACAATACAATTAAGTTAGTAAGGTAAAGTTTGGTTAAATTTTTACCTCGAAATAATTTTTCCGCTTTGATTAACGACGAATAAGCAACGTCGTAGTCACCTTGTTCATAAAGGGTTTCGCCAATACCTAATTCAGCATAAGCGAGTAAAATAGGCGCAGATTTTTTTTCTGCTAAGAGTTTTACCTGCCAAAAAGTATTATAAGCATCATCATAGCGCGCTAATTTAAGGTAGGCTTGCGCTAAATAGTAATAAGTACGTTCAATGTTTTCTTTCAAATTTAAGTTAAATTGAATTTGTAATAATTTAAGGTGTAGTGCCAGTGAAGTTTCAAAATCTCTTAAATTATGATTAGCCAAAGCCAGTATTTGTAATAATTCAATTTGATCAGTAAAACGAGGGTTTTTATCTAATATAATATCAATGTCTTTTAATCGCTTATAGGCTTTTTCGTATTCGCCAGCTAAGGCATGAATAGTGGCTTGATAACCAAAAGCGCTGAGTCGATATTTTAAATATTTTTCACCTACGGCTAACTCAAGTACTTGTTCAATAGTTTTTAATACCGCTTGATAATTACTCTGAATGTAAAAACCAGCGCTTACTTTCATTAATAAATTAAGTTTTACATCGGTATCAATCATGCCTTGCGTTAAGCCATCTTGAGAAAATTGCACTGCTTTTGCCGTATCTCCTTGATAAATCGCAGCATCGGCAAGTAAAACATAGGCTTTTGCTATGATGGTATCATTGTAACTTTTACTGTTTTTGATCACGGTTGTGGCAAGAGTAACAATTTGGCTATAGGGCGGCACTTCACCTTTATACCGATAAAAACTGTTAATAAGAGCAATATTTTCTTCTATCTTTTGATCATTACTTGGTGCTAAAGCTGCAAAAACAGCAGGTACGCTAATGAAATAAACAGCAAGGGCTAGCCAGAAATATCTTTTGATCATCAAATGTAAGTCTCTTTTTTGGTTTTATTTCAGTTGAATAAATTAATTTAGTCAACTTGAAAAATTTTTGTTTACAATCGTAGCGCAATAACTATAATTGCAAATGAGCTACTAAAGCTCGATAAGGGCAAATCTAACGAAAGTTAGAGACGCAAAGTTACCGGTCTAAGGGGAAACCTATGATAGCGGGACTGCCGAATTTAGATATAGTGGGGGCTTATCTGGATTTTTCAGTGCACTATTTTTAAGGTTTCTCTGTGGTTAACTTTGCGTGCCTTCCCTTCTCCTTTATTTTTCTACTCTCTTGTTCAATATATTTAGATATAACTTTCTCTAACATAGACAATGGCATAGAGCCATTTTCAAGTATTTTATCGTGAAATATACGTAGATCAAAATACTCGCCTAGCGCTTTTTCGGCTTTGTTACGCAGTTTTTTGATGGTAATTTCACCCATCTTATAAGACAAAGCTTGTGCTGGCCATGAGATATACCTATCTATTTCAGTGGTCACATTGTGTAATGAAAGGGCGGTATTTTCTGCTAGATAATTAATGGCTTGTTGGCGAGTCCAACCTTTACTGTGAATACCGGTATCAACGACTAATCGGCATGCTCGCCACATTTCATAAGTTAAGCGCCCAAATTGTTGGTAGGGCGTTTCATACATACCGGCTTCAATACCTAAATATTCAGCATAAAGCCCCCAACCTTCACCAAACGCAGATATATAAGTGTTGTTGCGAAATTCAGCTACATTGTTCATTTCTTTTGCGATAGAACCTTGTAAATGATGGCCTGGTACGGCTTCGTGTAGGGTTAAGGCTGGTAAAACATAAAGTGGGCGACGATCTAAACGGTAAGTGTTCACCCAATAACTACCCGCTTGATCTTCTCTGTTTGGTGGAGAATAGCGCCCTGTTGTGTATTTAGGAGCAATGTTGGCGGGTACTGGGTCAACACTATAGGGCGTTCTTGGTAATGTTTTAAATAATTTTGGTAATTTGCCATCCATTTTTTTCGCTAAATAAGCAGCTTCTTTTAATAATGCTTTGGGGGTTTTAGCATAAAACTGCGGATCTGTACGCAGGTCTTGAATAAAATCAGCAAAACTTCCGTCGAAGCCCAATTCAGTAATAATAGTCAGCATGTCTTTTTTAATGCGAGCAACTTCGTTTAGACCTATTTGATGAATTTCATCTGCTGATATGGGTAACGTTGTGTAATGTTGTACGCGATTTTGGTAATAATTTTTACCCTTAGGTAATGAAGTGGCAGCAATATTTTTACGTGCCATCGGTTGATAATGTTCAACCATAAAGTGATAGTATTTTTTATAACTTGGAAATACTTTTTCTTTAATGGCTTGTTTGCCTTGTTGTTGCAATTTTGCTTGCAGTGCATGAGTAAAATGTGCGGGAAACTGTTTGAAAGGTTGGTAGTAACTACTTTCTTCAGGAGTGTTTTTAATAAAAGCCAAAATTGATTGTTCGAACCCTTTTAAAACAACTTGAGGTTGTGTTATACCTGCTGCAATGCCTTTATTCATCCATGCTATTTGTTGCTCAAAATACTGAGGTAAAGCATGTAAGCGCGCAAGGTAGTCTTGATAATCTTGCTCAGTTTTCATCTTAACGCGTTTATTAATATTAGCGATCCAAACATGAAAACCAGACTCTGCCGTTAAGGGCATATAATGTTCATGGTTGTTATAGCTGTCTAATTCATTTTTCAATTTGTATAACAGTACTGATAAGTCAATTTGCGAAGCTAAGGGGAGTGCTTGGGCATTAATTTGTGTTAACTGTTGATAAATTTTATTGAGCTTTTGGTGGTTGTCGGCAAGTTTTTCAGCAGACAAATCAGGTAGTTGAGCATTACTTCCCCCAACTTCTAACCGATTAAAAGGGCTTGCTGATTTTCTAAAAAGCGCTTCATCTTGAATAAGCTGTGTTAATTTTGCCTGTGCTGTTGATGTTTTTTGTTGCTGTACTGAAGCAGTTTGCGTACAGGCAAATAGCGTTAGTATTAAAAATAAATGAGTAAGCAGTTTAAGCATGATATTTTAATTTTTATGGTGCATAGCGACTAAATTATCATGGCAAAGCCTCTGAATAAAGTAATGAATTGGCTCTCTTGGCTAAATTACCCCGTTTTAAGTAGTTTGGCTAAATGTTCAATATTATTCTCTGAGAACACTAATATATTGTGGTGTCGTAATAGTTCGGTGGTAACGCCTTGACCTGCTATTTTTTTATTTGTAAAAGAACCGTCATATACGGTAGAGCTTCCACAAGATGGGCTAGACTCTTTTAGTAGTGCATATTTTATTTGATATTGTTGGCATAATGCTAAAGCACGTTGAGCTCCGCTAAGAAATGCTTGGGTAACATTACGACCTGTTGTCATGATTATTTGCCCATTAGGTTGCTTTTCGGCTGGTGGTCTTGGTGTTGGTAAACCTCCTGCGCTTTCAGGGCAAAGGCTGATCAGCCTACCTTGTTTGCTCCATTGGGTAATTAAAGGATGCGAAAGTCTTTTTACTTCACCGTTATAGCGTACTTTTTCGCCCAAAAAGCAGGCACTGATCAAAATTTTATCCAAAAATGAGTACTCAATAAATTATAAACTTGCCGTATTTTCGCTGATATCGTTAGCGATTACTACACTGCGATTTCTGCCTTGGGCTTTGGCTTGATATAATGCCTGATCTGCTTTTAGAATGAGTACTTGGCATGACGGCGCATGATTGGGATAAATAGCAATGCCAACAGACATGGTTATATTGTCAAGTTGTTGATTTTGGTATGTTAGTGACAGTTTGCTGATTTTGATCCGTAATTTTTCTGCTAAGTGATAAGCATCAACAAGCTGTGTATCAGGGCAAATAATACAAAATTCTTCACCACCATAACGACAGGCAATATCTTCTAAGCGTATGTTGATCATCAACGCTTGGGCAACATTGGCTAAAATAAGATCACCTGCTTCATGACCAAATTTGTCGTTAAAAGATTTGAAATGATCAAGATCTATCATTAGCACTGCGACACAACCATGATGGCGTTCAGCTCTATGTACTACTTTGGCTAAAAATTCTTGCATAAATCGGCGATTATACAAATTAGTTAGTGGATCTTTTGTCGCTTGGCTTCTTAATTGCTCGGTTAAGAGTACGTTAGCTAAAGCATCACTCATATGTTTTGAAAGCTGCTCGATAGTCTCTCTGGCTTTTATGGTTAACTTACCTTTAGGGTTGAAGAAAAAAGCAACGCCAAAATGCCCCTTTTTATTTTTTAAGTTAACTTGCACAGAGCGCTCTTTGAACTCATCACTTAATTGAAAGCAGGAAGGAAATTCAAGTTCATAGCGTATTTCGTCATGATCACTACGTAAATAGGCTTGAATATGTCTAAAGGTTTCATCACCCCAATAATTCAATAAATTGAGTTTTTTTTCAGGGACTTTTGACAAGTAAATAGCACCGCTGTAGCCGGGTAAAAGTCGAGGTAGTATTGTGGTGAGCATGATCCCTGCACTTTTTACAGAATTCGCACTATTTACCATAGTAACCATGGCTTGAATAAGTGTTATTTCTTTGGTTTTTGCAGAAACTTTCTCTTCAATTTTTCCTCTTTCGCGTTGAATAACGTAATCAATGAGTTTAATCGCGATGCTAGCGAAAATAACAATAGCAAATAAGATGATCACGCCAATAATTGAGATGCCCCAACGCATACCCAAAAGTGTGCTCTTATAATAGTTTTGTGGTAGCGCAACCTGACTTATTAAACCTAGTTGGTTATCTTGTTGACTAAGCAAAACCCAAGTTTGTCCCGTTTCAGGTAGGTTTAAATAACGTAACTGGTAATTTGCCAAGGGGTTATCCTGATTATTATTAATTTTTAAGAATTTATCACTAAGTAAGTTATCTGAGCCGGCCAGTCTTTCTCCGCTAAGCGAATAGTAGTAAACGCTTGCATGGCTTGCTTGCGCGATTTGTTGAGCAAGAAAGTTCAGTTGCTCGGTATATTTTTGTTGCTCGGTTGGTGTGATTAGCTTTGCTGAAGATAGGCTTATAGTTGATAAAGACGTTAATTCATCTGTTAAATGTTTATCTAACGTGTGTGCAATTTGTGCTTCAAGGGCAAATATTCCCAGCGTAAATATAGTGACTATAATTACGACAGGAAATAATATGATTTTATTAGCTAGTTTCATATAAATAGCAATATAGTTATTATTTTTAATGGAGCGCGTACTCTCATCATCAAATTAAGTATAGTCGCTATTTGTATTTTTTGGCTTTATTTAAGTGTTTTTTGTTTAAAGTTTATACGGCTACAAAATAATAAAAGTTTAAAAAATATCCTCTTCTTGTTGCTCTGTTTCGTTAGTTTTAGTTTCACTATTAAAAATATCACTACTATTATCTTGACTCACATATTCTGTTGGTTCTGTGCCTTTTATAAAATATTCAAATAGGCTGGTTTTATCGGTTTTATTGGTTAGTTTTCCTGTTGCTTTGTCTATACGAACAGAGATAACCCCTTCTGGTTGTTGAAAAGGTTCAACAGCTAGATCACTCAAGGCCACTTTCATAAAGCGTATCCAAGCAGGTTGTGCTGACTTCGCACCAAATTCTTTACCCGTAATTTGGTGTTTACCTAAGTTTTTATTGTAGCTAGTTTGGCCTAAATTCCGTTGTGGATTATCAAAACCAATCCATGTTGTGGCGACAATACGTCGGCTAAACCCTGAAAACCAGGCATCTTTAGCTTCATTGGTTGTGCCTGTTTTCCCTGCAATATCACGTCTTTTTAATACTCGAGCGCGCCAACCTGTACCTTGCCAACCAGGCTTAATTGACCAATCAGCCCCCCAAATAGCTGAGTTTAATGCTTCGGTGATCAAAAAAGCATTCTGTTTGCTAATAACGCGTTCAGCTTTAGTCACGCTTGGTTGGATGGCTAGGTTAGGGGGATTTTCTTTAGTCGTTTCTGCTGTCGTTAAGGTTTGGTGTTGCTCACAATCATCACAGGCTATTGCAGGATTTGCTTGGTATATAATATTACCAAAGGAATCTTCAATTCTTTCAATTAGGTAAGGTTCTATCAAAAAACCTCCATTGGCAAAAGTCGCAAAGCCCGTTGCTACTTCTAATGGTGTTAACGAAGCTGATCCTAAAGCCAGTGATTCATTGTGAGGTAATTCATCAGGGGCAAAACCAAAAAGTGATAGATAATTGATCATTTTATCTAAGCCCACTTTACGTAATAAGCGCACTGCAATAACATTTTTTGATTGCGCCAGTGCAAGACGAATACGAATTGGGCCAACGTAAGTCGGTGGCGAATTTTTAGGTCGCCAAACTAAACCAGAGCTTCTATCCCACTGGTTAATTGGGGCGTCGTTAATCAGAGAAGCAAGTGTATAACCATTGTCTAAAGCGGCAGAATAAATAAAAGGTTTTATATTTGAGCCTACTTGGCGTTTTGCTTGTATGGCTCTGTTGTACTGACTTTGTTTAAAGCTAAAACCACCTACTAATGCTTCAATTGCGCCATTGTCGGGTGATAATGCCACCAATGCTGAACTTGCTTGTGGTAATTGGCTTAGCTTGTAATACGAGGCCATCGTGTTAGCTATTTCTTGGTTGGTTATATTTTGGTTGGCACCGGTATTTTTAACAGCCTCAACATACACTATATCGCCATAATGTAATATTTCTTCTGCTTTAGTTGGCGCAGGGCCTTGTTTTTGGTCACTAATATAAGCTCTTGCCCATGCCATTGCTTGCCAAGTAATAATGCCTTCTTTTAATGTATCTTTTTTAGCTTTAAGTTTGATAATGGCTTGATTTTCTTGAATATCTACCACTACGGCAGGAAGTAAATTTTGATAGCTTTTGATCTGACTTAGCGCCGATAACATTTCTTCTGTCGTTAACTGAGGAATAACCTTTTCTGCGGTTGTTGTATCCTCGTTATTAATACTGTCTGATTCGTCGGTAGAACGTAATTGTTGTATTGGGCCTCGATAGCCATGACGTTGGTCATAATCTTTTAGGTTCTCTACAACCGCCTGCTGTGCGGCTGTTTGACGCTTTGATGAAATGGTTGTAAATACTTTGAAACCGCTTGTATAAGCATCTTCTTTTGAGTATTGCTCAAGTATTTTTTGATGAGCCATTTCTGCAACGTAAGGCGCATTTAATTCAATTTCTGCACCATGACGTTTAGCGGTTATGGGCGCTTTATTCGCTTGTTCAAGCTCTTCTGATGTTATATAACCACTAACAAACATTCGTTGTAAAACAACAGCCCTTCGCGCTTTAGCTCGCTCTGGGCGACTAATTGGGTTCATTGTTGACGGTGCTTTAGGCAGCCCAGCTAGCACAGCAATTTGTGCTAGTGTTAACTCTTTTACGTCTTTGCCATAATACACTTGTGCGGCGGCACCAAAGCCATAGGCGCGGTGTCCTAAGGCTATTTTGTTCATATAAAGCTCTAGAATTTCATCTTTAGTCAAGAGATTTTCAATGTGAAACGAAATAAATATTTCTTTAATTTTACGTAGATAGGTTTGCTCGCGTGAGAGAAAAAAGTTACGGGCAACTTGCATGGTAATTGTACTGGCGCCACCTTTATTTTGCCCCATTAACTGCCCTAAAATTGCACGCCCCATACCGATAGGGTCAACACCAAAGTGAAAATAAAAACGATCATCTTCTGTTGCCAATACTGCATTGATAAGTTGCTGTGGCATTTGCGCTAGTTTTAAGGGAATACGCTTTTTCTCACCGAATTGAGAAATTAGCTTACCGTCGGCACTGTATATTTGCATTGGTGTTTGCCATTTTATTTCTTTAAGCGACTCGACACTTGGTAAGTCATCTTTTAAGCTGATATAAATTGCAATTAATGCCAAAAAGGCTAAAAATGATAAAAGTAAGACTATTTTTATAAGTTTTTTCACAGACAACCTAATAAAATTGAAAAATTTAGTTAAAAAAATGTTTATAAATAGAAGTATATCGTGTAAAACAATGTAATAAATATATTTCTATGTATATTATGTCTAATATTGTTATTAAAAACTGATTTTGTAGGACGTTATGCTACCCAGTTTATAGAAAAATAAAACACCAATGATGGTCGGGATTGATATCGGCTCTCATTCTGTAAAAGCTGCTTTACTGAGTCAAGGAATAAATGGTTATAAGCTTGAAGCGATAGCTATTGAACCTATGCCTAGAGGCGCAGTGATTGACAGAGAAATTCAAGATATTGAGGCTGTGGGTAATGTCATGGCTAAAATACGTAAAAAAATAACGGCATCGGTTAAAGAAGCGGCGGCTGCAGTTTCCGGGCAAACGGTTATTACCAAAGTTATTTACATGGATGCATCGCTTTCAGAAGAAGAACTCAATAGCCAAATTGAAATTGAAGCTGATAGCTTGATCCCTTATCCACTTGACGAAGTTAGCCTTGATTTTGAAGTGCTTGAAGCGAATGAGTCTGATCCAACCAAAGTTAATGTGTTGTTAAGTGCGGCACGTACTGAATCTATTGAAGCCAGAGTAGCGGCTCTTGAAGCCGGCGGTTTTACCGCTAAAGTGATTGATGTAGAAGCTTATACTCTGAGCCGCGTGAATGATCTTATTTTAGCTAATCTTCCTGATGATGCAGCAGACAAACTTGTAGCTATTGTTGATATTGGCGCCACAATGACGCTATTTTCTGCCACGCAATCGGGTAGAGAAATCTATAGTCGCGATCAGCTATTTGGCAGCGAACAATATACACGTTCTATTGTGTCTTATTATAATGTTTCGTTTGAAGAAGCCGAATTAGCGAAAATAAATGGTGATTTACCGCCTAATTACACTTTTGAAGTATTGGCACCTTTTCATACCGTACTTGTTCAGCAAGTGCGTCGTGCTATTCAAATGTTTTTAACCTCAAGCGGTAAAGAAAAAATAGACTACCTTGTTATCTCAGGAGGAACCGCGCTTGTTGAAGGTGTAGAACAGTTACTTGCTGATGAGTTGGGTATTTATACAATAATTGCCAAACCTTTTGCCGAAATGGAAATTGCAGAATCAATAGATGAAGATGAATTGGCAAAAATAGCTCCACAGTTTATGGTGGCAACGGGCTTAGCATTAAGGAGCTTTTCACCATGGCACATATAAATTTACTTCCTTGGCGAGAAGAAGCGCAAAAAGCAAAGCAACAATTATTTTTTACACTGCTTACAGCCATTGTTATTTTTGCGTTTATTATCGTTTTTGCGATTAATCAGTATTATCAAGCACGCATTGACGGGCAAAATGTGCGTAATCAATATTTAAGCAATGAAATTAAAAAGCTTGATTTGCGTATTGGTGAAATCAAAACCTTAAAAGAAAAAAAACAAGCATTACAACAACGTATTCGCGTTATTGAACAGTTGCAACGTAGCCGAAATGTTGGTACGCAAGTTTTAGATGAAATTGCTAAAATTGTTCCAGCGGGTATTTATTTAACTAAATTAGAGAAGAAAGGTAATACGCTTTTCATTGTCGGTAAAAGTGAATCGAATAACCATTTAGCTAATATGATCCGTGCTATTGAAAGCTCTAATTTATTAAGCGATGCAATTTTAGAGTCAATATCAAATAATGATGCAAAAAGTAAATTATTAAGTGATTTTAAAATGAAAGTACGCATTAAAGGATTAATTGATACTGAGCTAGATAAAAAGCCAGCAAAGGAGGATAAATGATGAATATTGACTTATCCCAATTTGATGACTTAGAACTTGATAATATCGGCCAATGGCCAACGGCTGCAAAAGTTGTACTGGCCATTTTTCTGTTTATTGTTACCTTAGGCTTTGGTTATATTGCTATTATTAGCGATAAAATGTCTCAATTAGACTCAATTACCAAAAAAGAAGCCACATTAAAGCAAGAATATCAGAATAAATATCACGTTGCGGCTAATTTGGAGTTATTTCAACAGCAAATGGTAGAAGCCGAAGAATTATTTGCAACGCAGCTTAAAAGTTTACCTAATAGCCATGAAACTCCCGGTTTATTAGATGATATAACGTTTGTGGGTACAACCAGTGGCCTAGATTTTACTAACATTAATTGGCAACCTGAAATTGTGAAAGAAATATATATTGAGTTGCCTATTGAGATTGATGTAGTAGGGTCTTACCATGACTTTGGTAACTTTGTTAGTAGAATTGCAGCACTACCTCGTATAGTAACAGTGCACGATTTTGTGATAGAGGAAGATAGAAAGAACCCTAATCAATTGAATTTGAAGTTGCAAGCTAAAACATACCGTTATCAAGAACAGGGGGGCAAATAATGAAAAAATTAGCTATCCTGTTGTCGGTATTGTTCTTAACAGCTTGTTTTGATGATACCAGTGATTTAAAGGAATATATTGCCAAGGTTCAACAAAATACGTCAAACTATATTGAACCTATGCCTGAAATATCACGTTTTAGTCATTATGATTATTCAGCAAGTGCTTTGCGTAGTCCTTTTGTTGCACCGAAGCCTGAAGCGATCCAAGAAAAAATTCAGCAAATGTCGGGTTGTTTAAGCCCTGATCCTCGTCGTCGGAAGCAACCGCTAGAAAAATTTGCTTTAGATAATTTATCTATGCGAGGAACCTTAGGTGAATTAGGGGTGGTTTGGGCATTAGTTGAGGCCTCAGATGGCACCTTACATAGAGTAACGGTGGGTAATTATTTAGGCTTATATAATGGTCGTATTACAGAAGTGAATGAGAGTGAAGTGAAAGTGATTGAATTAATTCCAGATGGCGCTGGTTGCTGGGTGGAACGCGAAACTATAATTACCATGGTTGAGCCAGGTGCAGAGGGGCAAAGGAAGTAATGTTGCAATTTAAGACGATGAAAAAATTTAAACAATATACAATAAAGCTAACAACTTTTGTGGGCTTATTAGTAACTGCATCACTAGCTTATTCTGCTAGTATCACAGGTGTTAAATATAACACCATAGAAAATGATGAAATTGAATTAGTGTTTACGCTTTCTGAGCCTATGGTGACACAGCCAAGCATTAAAACATCAGTTACCCCCGCTCGTATCGAAATAACCTTTGATGCCGATCAGTTTGACGAGAAATTAGCACAAGTGCCTGTAGAGCATGCTGGTGTTAATGATATTCGTTTACAAAAATTAGCGGGAAAAATTGTCGCTACGGTTAACCTTAAAAAATTATCAGTCTTTGATATTAAGCAACAAGGTAATGAATTATCACTGATCTTAAATGCGACACATAAAAATGCAGCTCTCGCAAAATTATCTCCAGTGAGTAGTACTTTTATTAACACTATCAATGGTATTGATTTTCGCCGTAATGATGAAGGTGCAGGGCAAGTATTTGTTTACCTTGATGACAGTATGGTGGCTGTTGATGTAAGTGATAAGTTAGGAAAGATCTATGTTGAATTTCACAATACTAACATTAAAGATGATCTTTTATACAAGCTTGATGTTACTGATTTTGGTACTAATATTGCGGCCATTGAAACATTTAAAGAAGGTAATAATGCCCGTTTAGTGATTGATGTTAATGGCGACTTTACCTTTAAGCACCAACAAGCAAACAATGTATTTTCATTAACGGTAGAAGAAAAAGTTAAAAAGCCGGGTTATTTGGGCGATGATGATGATTTTTCAGGCCGTGCAATCTCGTTGAACTTCCAAGATATTCCAGTACGTACTGTCTTACAGATTATTGCTGACTATAACGGGTTTAACTTAGTTACCAGTGATACTGTGGCGGGTAATATTACGTTGCGCTTAGACGGTGTGCCGTGGGATCAAGCCCTTGATATTATACTAAAAGTTAAAGGCCTTGATAAGCGCATGGATGGCAATATTTTAATGGTTGCCCCGAGTGATGAGCTGGCTGCGAGAGAAGCAAAAGATTTAAAAGCACGCCAACAAGTTGCAGAACTAGCACCTCTTTATTCAGAATATGTGCAAGTTAATTATGCTAAAGCAGCTGATATTGCTAATTTAGTTAAAAATGAAGAAACCAGTATTCTATCTCCACGAGGTTCTGTAACAGTTGATGAACGTACTAATATTTTGTTAATTCGTGATACGGCAAAAAGTATTGAAGATATTAAACGTATGATCAGCGTACTTGATATTCCAGTTCGACAAGTTGTTATTGAAGCGCGTATGGTGACGGTAAAAGATAATGTTAATGAAGAGCTTGGCATTCGTTGGGGCGTAACGAATACGGATGGTGAATATTCAAGTGCGGGTACGTTAGAAGGTGCTAACAGTGCGGGTAGAGGAGTTACTCCTGCGCTTGGTGATCGTATGAATGTAAACCTACCTGCAGGCGCTGGTGCTGGTAGCATTGCGTTTCAGGTGGCACGTTTAGCTGATGGTACCATTCTTGATTTAGAGTTAAGTGCTTTAGAAAAAGAAAATAAAGGCGAAATTATTGCGAGTCCGCGTATTACTACGGCTAACCAAAAAGAAGCCTATATTGAACAGGGTGTAGAAATTCCTTATCAACAAGCAGCATCTAGTGGTGCTACTGCCGTACAATTTAAAAAAGCCGTATTAAGTTTAACCGTAACACCGCATATCACGCCTGATGATCGTATTATTTTGGACTTGGTTGTGACACAAGATACTGTGTCTGAAGTGCAAAGTGGTAATGCGCCAGCGGTTGATACACAACGCATTGGTACCCAAGTGTTAGTTAATAATGGCGAAACAATTGTGCTTGGTGGTATATATCAACAAGCGGTTATTAGTACAGTGTCAAAAGTACCTGTATTAGGCGACGTACCTTATTTTGGCTGGTTATTTAGAAATACTAATAACTTTAATGAGAAAAAAGAATTACTTATCTTTGTTACACCACGCATTATTACAGAAAACTTTTAACCTATAACTGAAAAAATACAAGTATGTGAGTTTAATATTGCTCACATACTTGCAATCTATAGCGAACAATTGCGATAATTACGCCCTTAAAAATTTTGAGGGAGACCTCTGACTGTATCAAAAGGATAGTTCGCAGCATTTTATGTTTGCTTAATCCATTTGGTTTGACCTATTAACGCAATTATATTACGAGTATTAAGTAAGTCTCATGGCAGAAAAACGTAACATTTTCCTTGTAGGCCCAATGGGTGCCGGCAAAAGCACTATCGGTAGAGAGCTAGCTGAAAAGCTTCATCTTGATTTTTATGATTCAGACCAAGAAATTGAACGTCGTACCGGCGCAGATATCGCTTGGGTATTTGATTTAGAAGGTGAAGAAGGCTTTAGAAAACGTGAAGAAGGCGTTATTAATGATCTCACTGAAAAGCAAGGTATTGTACTTGCTACAGGTGGTGGTTCAGTGATCAGCAGCCAAATTCGTAACCGTTTATCGGCTCGCGGTATTGTCGTTTATCTTGAAACAACGATTGATAAGCAAGTGGCTCGTACACAAAGGGATCGTCGTCGTCCTTTATTACAAACCTCAGAAGAGCCTCGTAAAGTATTAGAAAGATTAGCGTTAGAGCGTAACCCACTTTATGAAGAAATTGCCGATGTGATTGTTCCAACGGATGATCAAAGTGCAAAAGTGGTTGCGAACAAAATTATTGAACGCATTGATTTTTAATCATGATCACGCTTAACGTCGATCTCAATGATCGTAGTTATCCTATCTATATTGGCGCAGGGCTATTAAGTCATAATAGCCCTGTCTTACAACATATTCCCGCAAAGCGTTTATGCATTGTTACGAATGATATTATTGCGCCGTTATACCTAACTAAGCTAAAAAACATTTTAACAGGCTATCTGCTTGATGAGATTATTTTGCCCGATGGGGAAGCAGAAAAAAGCTTAGCTAATTTTGACAAAATAATGTCACACATGTTGGCTAATGGGCATGGCCGTGACTCAACCCTTATTGCTTTAGGTGGGGGAGTTATTGGTGATATAACAGGTTTTGCTGCTGCTTGCTATCAACGAGGCATTCACTTTATTCAAATACCAACAACCTTATTGTCTCAAGTAGACTCTTCAGTTGGTGGAAAAACGGCTGTAAATCATCCTCTGGGTAAAAATATGATCGGGGCTTTTTATCAACCTCAAGCCGTATTGATTGATACCCATAGTCTAAAAACTTTGCCTGTTAGAGAGTTTAATGCAGGCATGGCTGAAGTCATTAAGTACGGTATTTTGGCGGATAAAGATTTTTTTAGCTGGCTTGAGCAAAATCGTCAGAAGATCAAAAATAATGATGAAGAAACTCTCGTTGAAATGATCGCTCGTTGTTGTCAATGTAAAGCAGACATTGTGGCTGCTGATGAAAAAGAAGCCAATATACGCGCTTTACTTAATCTCGGACATACCTTTGGCCATGCTATTGAGGCTGAGCAAGGTTATGGTGCATGGTTACATGGCGAAGCTGTAGCTACTGGCATGGTACTTGCTGCCAAACTAGCAGTAACTATGAATTTGCTTGAAGTGTCAGATCTTCGTCGTATTGAAAATCTGCTTAGTTATTTTGATTTACCGCTAAATGCACCAGCAGATATGGGCTTTAATGAATTTTTAATTCATATGCGCCGTGATAAAAAAAATCTGGCTGGAAAATTAAGGTTAATTATTCCAACCGCTATTGGTCGTACTGAAATTCGCGATGATATTAGTGAGGAGTTACTCAAGCAAATTCTGTAATTAATTTTCAGAAGGTGAGTAATGTCCATAGCTGTTACAGTCAATGAAATGAGTGCAGAATCTAGCTCTGTTGCTGCTATTAGCACTAATGCTCGTATTGATTATATTCTTCGTTTTAATAAACAGGCTGTGCTTGTTGTTGGCGAAACTGATGCCGACTACTCGCGTATTGGTAGTTTATTTCTGGGTAACTTACCCGCTGAGCATAATGCTTCATACGTTGCCGCTTCTGTAAAATTAAATGATATTCAAGTTCGTTGTCGTATTATCGAGCAACTTTTTGCTGATGTTTTGTTTGATCCTGAACAAGCACTTGCAGTCAGTATTTTAAGGCTAGCTAAAGGTTCTAAACAGCCGATTAGTATTGTAATTGATCATGCACATCACCTTTCGTTTCAGCTGATCCATGAGTTAACTTACCTTGCTCAAGTCGCTAAAAAAGCAAAATTAACTATTAATGTTGTTATGCTGGGTGATTACAGTGCAGGCAGTAAAATCGTTAGAGAAAAAAGTTTATTTAACAATAAAATTGCCTTAGTTGATGCACAATCAGGGCAGTTACTAAAACTTGATAATAAGCTTTTTCACGCGAAAAAAATGGCATTTTTAAGTGCAAGTCAACGCAAATTTGTTATTACCTTTATTGCTCTTGTGAGTTTATTGGCGATAACTTTATTGCTTTTATCGCAAAGCTCAGTAATAAATTTATTCACAGAGAGTACTGATAATTCATATAAGTCAGAACCCTTAGTGGTTAAAGATCAATTTGTTAACGTAAAAAAAGACGCTAAGTTATTAACCAGCACTGGGCATGATAATATTGATATTGCTACACAAGCTGATATTTATCAGGCTTTATTACAGGCAAATGTCGATAGCGATAAAGCCGAAGTATTAACGGCCCAACCCAGTGATATTTTAAGTGCTCTTGCACAATTTACACCAGTTATAACAGAGCATAATCAAGCTCACATAAACGCAGAGAATGAGCAAAAACAAGTTGAACCAGCCAATAAAGCTATTGCGCTAAATAGCCATGATTACGGTATTAATCCAGCTTATTATTTAGCACAACCACAAGGGTATGTGATTCAAATTGCAGGGCTTGTAAATAAAACGGCGTTTGATAATGCTGTCGAGCGTTTAACATTAGCTGAGTATTATGGTTATTCGCGTTTATTAAATAATAATAAATTACTGATTTTAACCACTAGAGTTTATCCTACGCGAGCACAAGCTAAAGCGGCGCTAACTCATTTGCCTGAAAGTATCCGACAACAATCTCCTTGGATAAAATCACTATCAGTGATCAAAAAAGAGATAATTGATTATCAAAACACATTAAAGCAGTACAATTAATTGCTATTAACGCAGGTTTACCGCTACAATCCTCGTCTGATTTTTATCATTAATAAATAAGATGAGATGGCAGTAAGTAAGGCAAAAACAAAACATCGCGCATTTTTAAAATGGGCTGGCGGAAAATACGGATTAAGTGATGTTATTGGTAAAATGCTTCCTGCTGGTGAGCGCTTAATTGAACCTTTTGTTGGTGCAGGTTCTATTTTTTTAAATAGTGATTATCAACACTATTTACTGAACGATATTAATCAAGATCTTATTAACCTTTATCAAACGCTGCAACATAAATCAGCAGACTATATCAGTGATGCCCGCAAGCTTTTTTCTGCACTAAATAATAATCCTGACACTTATTACCACTTGCGTGTCGAGTTTAATCAGTCAAAAGACAGTTACTATCGTTCATTACTTTTTTTATATTTGAATCGACACGGGTATAACGGTTTATGTCGTTATAATAAATCAGGGGGCTTTAATGTGCCTTTTGGGCGTTATAAACGGCCTTATTTTCCTGAAGCAGAATTAGAATTTTTTGCTGAAAAATCACAAAAGGCAACGTTTGTCTGCCAAGGCTATCGTGAAGTGTTTACGCAAGCAAAAAAACATGATGTTATTTATTGTGATCCGCCTTATGTGCCTTTAAGCAAAACGGCAAGCTTTACTAGTTATGCTGGCAATGGCTTTGGATTAGATGAACAAGCTGATCTTGCTAATGCTGCTGAAGAGGTGATAAAACAGGGTAATGTTTCGGTTCTGATCAGTAATCATGACACCATTTGGACACGAAAAATTTATCAACATGCCGATAAATTAAAATCAATACAAGTGGCAAGAACGATCAGTCAAAAAGGCGCTAGCCGTAAAAAAGTGGCGGAATTACTTGCTTTGTATCGTTAGTAAGGGATCACCCACGAAACAACGGCGATCAATATTGTGATAAATAATATTACGCTTAATACTCCAGCAATAATAAAATGGCTGAGCTTTCCTTTGGTAAAATCTCGTTGACGGTTCTTATCACTTTGTACGCCAAGAAAAGCAGAGGCTACACTGAGCAGTGTTTGCTTGAATGAAGTTTTTTTAGTCATGAAAGCAGCCCTATCAAACTCAGGTTAATTATTATGGCAAGTATGATGCAACCCTTAGTGCATACTAATTCGGGTTGCTTTGGCTATGTAATAACTCGATTAAATCTAAAAAGTGTAAATAGCTTGAGGGGCTATCGCCTTTTAGCCATGACCACCAGCTTTGATTTGACGATACCGACTGCTGGCATGGATGATTAACATGATTCAAAGGTAGCTTTGAATCTACCTTCATACAGGCGTTTAACGCACTTAAGTGCGTATTTTGTTTGTTTTGATAAAGCGCGCTGCTTGACCAAGCGATGGTAATGGCAGCGGCAAAAAGCATATACTTTGTCGATTTCCTTGCTGGCATAATTTTTTATCCTATTTTTATCTTGGCGGCAGTATAACAAAAATGTTCACTAAGATAAAATAAACGAGTATTTTTTATACACTCTCTGCCTTGTATCGTTTGACAGTAAACTATTGCCAAAACAAATGCTGAAAATTAAGTCTAAACGGTCATAAATCCAAACTCATGGTATATAACACTTGAATATTCAAATCGCCATCACTGTTGGCTAAGTCGGTATCAGATAAACTTACGGTAAACTGATCTTTTGTTAGGCTGATGGCATAATTACGATAATTATCGCTATTTTTGAACTGATAGCTACCTGCATGTAAGGCTAAATTGAGCGCTGACGTTAAGGCAAATTCAGCATCTATACTGATATAAGTATCCTCAGCGAAGCTACCACCAGCTTGTGTATCGGCGAGTGTATTATAGGTAACGGTAAAGTTTTGATAACTGAGAGATGCAAATATTTCACTAAAATCAGCTTGCGCGGCACTGTCATAATCATAATAAATATAACCGAGTGAATAAGAAAGTTTATCACTAAGATCACCTGAGTAGCTTGCATATAAGTCGAGCTCATAACTCATATTTTCTGCCCAACTTGCATTTGATGTCCATGCGCCAATGGCAAAGCCAGCTCTTTCATAATCAACGCCCCCTGAAATAGCAGCGGCATTTTGCGTTTGCGTGACCCCACGCCATAAATAATTATTGGTTACGCCAACATTAGCAGACAAGCCTTCAACGGCAAGAGTAGGCAAAGAGAGTGATGATATACCTAGCAAAGTAAATTTTAATAACTTATGCATCATATTTCCTTTTCAACAGTTGATAAAATCTTTTCGAATTATGTCTTGTTCTGCAAAGATGGTGCCTAGAGGTTTTTTGTAATAAATACAGTTGATTAGATTTATTTTGTTATTAATAAATAATATTATTGCGCAAAAAAAGTGCTAGAACAGCCAAAATGGTGCAATAAAATTACGCTTATATCAGCGCTAACACTTCAATAATTGAGCACTATTAGGTAAAGTAGCGAAAATTTTATTAGGGCTGTGTTATGTCTTCTTATTTAATTGCTCCTTCAATACTTTCAGCTGACTTTGCTCGTTTAGGTGATGATGTGGCTAAAGTCATTGCCGCAGGTGCTGATGTTGTTCATTTTGATGTAATGGATAATCATTTTGTACCTAATTTAACGTTTGGCCCCATGGTGTGCCAAGCATTAAGAGATTACGGTATTACAGCGCCTATCGATGTGCACTTGATGGTAGAGCCTGTTGATGCGTTAATCCCGCAGTTTGCTAAAGCGGGTGCTAGTATTATAACCTTCCATCCTGAAGCCAGTATTCACCTTGATCGTACTATACAACTCATTAAGGATCAGGGTTGCCAAGCAGGTATTGTATTAAACCCTGCAACGCCATTGCATTATTTAGATTTTGTTATGGATAAACTCGATATTATTTTATTAATGTCAGTAAATCCTGGTTTTGGTGGGCAGTCTTTCATTCCGAGTACGCTCGATAAATTGCGTATGGTAAAAGAAAAAATACAAGCCAGTGGTCGTAATATTCGTTTAGAAGTTGATGGTGGCGTTAAAGTTGACAATATTGCTGAAATAGCGGCGGCAGGGGCTGATATGTTTGTTGCCGGTTCGGCTATTTTTTCACAGCCAGATTATAAACAAGTGATCGATAAAATGCGTGAGCAACTGGCTCAAGTTAAATAATTAATAGTTTAAATTAGGAAAACCATGAGTAAACCGATTGTATTAAGTGGCTGTCAGCCATCGGGTGAATTAACGATAGGTAACTATTTAGGAGCGTTGAAGCAATGGGTTGATATGCAAGATAGCCATGAATGCTATTACATGTTGGTTGACCAGCATGCCATTACTGTTCGTCCTAACCCAGATGATTTACGTAAAGCAACCTTAGATGGGTTAGCCCTTTATTTAGCCTGTGGTGTTGATGCTGATAAAAGTACTATTTTTATTCAATCGCACGTGCCAGAACATGCACAACTTAGTTGGGTGTTAAACTGTTATACCCAAATGGGTGAATTAAACCGTATGACACAGTACAAAGATAAGTCGCAAAAATCTGAAGCTAATATGAATTCAGGTTTATTTACTTATCCGGTATTGATGGCCGCTGATATTTTATTATATCGTGCTGATCGCGTACCTGTTGGTGAAGATCAAAAACAGCATTTAGAGCTTGCTCGCGATATTGCCACACGTTTTAATAATTTACACGGTGAAGTATTTACTATCCCTGATCCTTATATTCCTGAACATGGGGCACGGGTGATGAGTTTATTAGAGCCCACCAAGAAAATGTCAAAATCAGACGTGAATACAGGTAATTTTGTTGGCTTGTTAGAAGATCCTAAAAAAATTGCTAAAAAAATAAAACGAGCAGTAACTGATTCAGATGAACAAGCGCGTATTTATTTTGATGTAAAAGAAAAGCCCGGTGTTTCAAACTTATTGTCTTTATTATCTTGTGCTACCGGTACGCCAATTGCTGATCTAGTGCCAAAATATGAAGGTAAAATGTATGGCCATTTGAAGGTTGATGTTGCTGATGCCGTTGTTGCCATGCTTGAACCCATTCAAATGAAATATCATCAATACCGTCATGATCAAGCTTTCTTAAATAGTGTGATGCAACAGGGTGCTGAAAAAGCCTCTATTCGCGCCAGTAAGGTGTTGGCTTCAGTATATGACGCGGTTGGTTTTATTCCTCGTCCGTAACACTTAGGAAGTTTAAAATAAATAAAAAACGCGGCCTCGTGACCGCGTTTTTTTAGGGTTATTTTAATTGCTATTCTTTATTTTTTTGAGCTTCTTTGGCTGTTTTTTCAAAGAGCCTGTTAGTATCTTCAATAAATTCATCCACTGAAGAGCTAGGCGCAAATTTAAATACCGGATTCATAATTGTCGCATCATAATTAGGCAATACGCTAAAGTCTGGCTGTTTACTCAACTGTATCATGTAACCACCACCAAAAAGTACGGTAGTAATTGATAACGCAATAATGGTACGTTTGCGTTTACTCATATGAAAGCCGATATAACAATTGAGCCAAATCATCAAAAATGCGAGAGCAATGGGCACTAACGCTATTAGATTATCAAGTGACCAGTTTGCAGAGAGGTTAAAAGCGACGATACTTTCAAAAACATCACTAAACCACATTAAATTGAAAAAGGCAAAGCTTACCGCTAATTGGGTAACAATACGGGCTTCGTGTTTATTAAAGTGTGATATTAAAGCAATCATTACAGGCCATGTGGCAAACATTAAAGTAATGCCGATGGCGCGTACAATCACTTGTGTAAAGTTGACATCGCTAGGCTGATTTAGATAAAACATTAACCCTGCAATAAGCGTAAAAAAGGCAATATTGAACGCAATAATGAGTGGCTTTCGTAAAAAATCAATAAGACCTTCAAAGAAGCTAAAAGGTACGGTGCTTTCAACGGGGTGATTAGGTAAAATAATGCGAATAAAGCTTTTACCTAAGCGAATAATATCACCAGAATGAATAATATGTTGATCAGCATTTTGCTTACTTTCTGCTAAAAAACTGCCATTGATACTATTATTGTCTTTAACTAGCCAATTTTCGCCATCAAACTCTATTGAAAGGTGTTCTGGGCAAATATGAGGATCTGACAATATAACGCTATTATTGTAGCCGCGTCCTAAGGTCACTTTGTTCGTTAAAAATTTATGTCGAGCTAATAGTTTTTTATTGCGACCGATCTCCTCGATAATTATTTCCATGATACTGCCTCCATAAATTGCTTAGTAAAGGCGGCGGCTGATGCTTGTGTGACACCGGCTAAAGTGAAATGACTAATTAAAGCTTGATCATTTTTATCAACAGAAGCTGATAAATAAAGGACATCATAAAGTTGCGGAAACTTTTTATAAGCACGAGTACAGAAAATAGCTTTGCTGTCGGTATTCTTAGCACTGTTAGTGACAAGATCATGATGGCACTGAAATTCAGTCACATCATCTTTACCCGCTTGATTGTCAGGCCCTACTCGATACAACTGTTGTTGGTAAATATTATAAAACTTTAATGCATTGAGCTTTTTACTTTTCATGTAGCGAAATTCCATTTCAACCACATCAGTAGAGAAACTGTTATCAATATAAGTGTCTTCTTCAAGCGCACAACTTGTTACTACAAGCAGTACTAAGGCATCACTTCTATCAGCGTTTGACTCACCCCAACAGCGAATAAAAGGCACATTAAAATCAGGAATTACGGCATTTCCTAGCGGTTTCTGTTGCCAAGGTTCAGCCAAAATAGCAGAAATTAATGCTTGTTGGTTAGCTAATAATTGTTCATGCATTTGTTTTTCAATGCTTTGTGGAGGGCTTTGTTGATAACTCGTGAATAGGTCAACTAATTTTTGATGAGGTACCAAAAAACCTATTTGATTACCTGATGTGGCCACATTAATACCAACAACTTCAGCTTGTGCATTAACTACAGGGCCACCGCTCATGCCAGGGTTTACTGCGCCTGTAAAATGAATTCGGTCACTAAAAGACTCTATTTTTAAACCATTATAAGTTCCTGGCACGACAATCATGCCAAGATCATGAGGATTACCTAAAGAGTAAATTTCTTCCCCTTTAATAGGGGGTTTTTGCGCAATAGTAAAATAGGGCATTTTAGTGGTTGTTGCGCGTTTTACTAAGGCCAAATCATTAATAATATCAACGCTTTCTAAGGTTAATTCAGCTTTATTGCCTTGATTGTCTAAATACTCTAGTTGATATTTATGGGGATAACGCGCAAAACCAGAAACCACATGATAATTGGTTGCAATTAAACCATCGGCAGTAATTTGAAAACCAGAGCCTATTGATGATTTCTCACCGCTAGCTTTGTCGATTAAGCGAATTTGATAGAGTGAAGGCGCTAATTGATTAAATATTTGTTCCGCTTGTTCAGCACTATGGCTGAAACTACTTAACAACAATAACAATAAGCTAATTACAACTTTCATTTAAGATCCTTATTTTTATTATTGTTACTATTGTGCCATTGTTAGCATAATTGTCATTAATAAAATTTATTATTCGAGGAAAAATAATGTTAGCGCAAATTAAACAGTACTTGTTAGCAAAACCTGAAACCAGCCTTGGTTATCCTTTTGGTGACGATATTATGGTGTTTATACCCATGTTACCTCAAGATACAGGATTCAGCTGGAATTAGAAACGCTTTTAGGCAAGGCATTGATTGAAGAGAATGGTTGTTCCCTTGTTGAAATCAATAACGTAGCATAAAGCGTTTATAAACCAGCCCTTACGGGGATACCTGAGCAAATCATGTTCTTCGTTGCATCTATTTTTAAGGGAACACCATTAATAAAAAGATGCGCCTTGACCATGAATCGCTCAGGCATCCTGAAACTCGCATCTTGAAGTATCATGGGTATAAAGTAAAAAATAAAATGTTTGCAACATTGGCACTAGGTGAGCGCGCTAAAAGTGTTGATAAAACACCAGCGGATAAAAAATATTATTGGCTTAATTTAAAATGTGATCCTAACGAAGCTATAATGCTCAGAGATATTTTTCCTGCCATTATTCCCGGCTATCATATGTGTAAAAAATCATGGAATACCATTATATTAGATGGCAGTGTTCCTCACGGTGAGCTTGAACGAATGATGGACAATTCCTATTGGTTGGTCGTTGGTAAAATGACAAAAAAAGATCAGCAGTCGTTGCGTGTGCACTTTAATTAACCACCACAAAAAATCGTTTTAGTGAGTATGCCACTTTGTTGTAGAGCAACATTATTAGGCAACGGCTCATTGCCTGCGAGCAAGTAAATAACTTTTTGCCCTGTTTGTGCTAACTCAATAGCATGTTGATAGTTAACTAAAATAGATGAGCTAACTGCTTGAGGGTACTTTTCAGCATCACGTCTTACATAATCTATTAAGGCGTCATTAACGTCCTCATCATAAAATACGGCATCAGCAAACTGCATTTCTCGATGAGCTTTGAGTGTTAAATTATCAGGATCACCTGTGAGGGTATGAATAAACACTATTTCACCATCAGGGGGAGGGATTTGTTGTTTTAGGCTGGCAATGAGCTTTTGCTCTGCCTTGTTAATATCGCCTGCGAGTACGGTATGCCCAATTACACCATTAAGAGTTTTTTCCCAAAAAGTTCGGCGATTACGCACGCCTTTAATACGTGCTTTTACATGATCTCTAAATTTATATGAAAATTTAGCCAGTTTGCCATAACCGTCGGGCAACATTTTGTCGATTTGTTCACGTAACATACGTACTAATACAGGAGCGCTGCCTGAGCTAGAAATCGCGATGATCATGGGCGAACGATCAATTATTGCTGGGGTTATGTAAGTACATAAATCAGGTTGATCTACTACATTAACCAATATGTTTAATTGTTCGGCTTCTTCATAAACACTTTTATTGACTTGGCTGTTATCGGTTGCGGCAATCACTAAGTTTTTACCACAAAGCAAGCCCGTACGATAATTATGTTCTAACCAAGTTAAGTGATAATGTTCAATTAATCGTAAAACATTGGCATTAATTTGGGCTGCCATAATAGTGATTTTATTGGTTGATTTTAGTAATAATTCTATTTTGCGTGCTGCAACATCGCCACCACCAATTACCATGGCATCAATTTTGTCGCCATCAATAAATACGGGAAAATATTTCATTACGGTGTCTCTTGGTTAAAGTTGCCATTTTTTCAGAATACTTTGATAACGGCCATCTGCTTTGAGTTGTTGTAATGCCTGCTGTAGTTTTTTTACAATGTTTATATCAGTGGTTAAACTGGCGGCAATATACAAATCATCAGTAATATCAGGTATTTTATAAATAAATTTAATCTTATCAGGATCTAAGTTTGAGTGCTTAATTTCATATTGCCATACTAGGCTATTCGTAAAGGCGAGATCTGTTCTGCCACTATAGAGCATTTTCCATAAAACAGGATAAGCACTACTTAAATATAGGTTCTTATCTTCAATAAAACCACGTTCTTTTAAATAGGTTTCAGCAAGATCATCTCTAATTGACCCTACAGTATAGGCTTTGGCATCATTGAGATTGGCTACGGTAATATCTTGACGTGATTTTAGCGCAACTAAATAGGAGTCAATACTGTAAATTTTTCCTATCCATTGAAAGTGTTTTTCTCTATCAGGAGAACGAAACATTGAAAAAATAATGGTATTGGCATCATTTTTTGCCATTTGATAACTGCGCGCCCAAGGGTAAATGTAAATATTACCAGAAAATTGGCTTTCTTTGATTAATAAACGAACAAGCTCTACCATTGCACCCGTTGCGGGCTTGTCATGATTGTTATATTGCAGGGGAGGCAGATCCTCAGTTACAAACTTGAGCTCAACTGCAACTACTTTCATACTGCAAAAAAATAATATGAGATAAAAAAAGTTTTTCATACAAAGAATAACATAATGCCTTTACGGCTAATCCTACTATCAATCTATAACACTGTATATGACTATTCTCAACTATTAAGGAATGATAAACTTAGATCAAATTTTATATAAGAGATTATTTAATTAATGCCTTGGATCCAACTTAGGTTAAGTGCTGATGAAGAAACAGCAGAAAAGTATAGTGATTGGTTAATGGCCTGTGGTGCACAAGCGGTTACTTTTATTGACTCTAAAGACACCCCCATTTATGAACCCTTACCTGGAGATGAACAAATTTATTGGTCTGACACTGTCGTGATGGGGTTATATGATGCTAGCCATGATATGGATAAAGTTATTGCTTATTTACAGCGTATTCATCCTGATAAAGCAGCAATGCAATATAAACTTGAACAGCTAGAAGATAAAGACTGGGAACGAGAGTGGATGGATAACTTTCATCCCATGCAGTTTGGCCAACGTTTATGGATTTGTCCGAGCTGGCGTGAAGTGCCTGATCCTCAAGCGGTAAATGTAATGCTGGATCCGGGGTTGGCGTTTGGTACTGGTACGCATCCAACCACCGCATTATGTTTAACTTGGTTAGACAGCCTAGATTTAAGCAATAAAACAGTGGTTGATTTTGGTTGCGGTTCGGGTATTTTGTCACTAGCTGCATTAAAGCTAGGAGCCAAAGAAGTTATTGGCATTGATATTGACCCACAAGCATTACAAGCAAGCAAAGCCAATGCTGAGCGTAATAATGTTGCTGACCGCCTTAGCTTATATTTACCTGCCAACCAACCTAGCATAAAAGCCGATGTTGTTGTTGCGAATATTTTAGCGGGCCCATTGCGAGAATTAGCCCCAGTAATTATGGAATTTGTTGCTCAAGGTGGGCAATTAGCCTTATCGGGTATTTTAGAGGAGCAAGCACAAGCGTTACAGCAACTTTATGGGCAGTGGTGTAAGATGAATCCTATTGTGATTCAAGATGAATGGGCACTGCTTTCAGGGTATAAAAAGCAATAAATGGTTGTTGATTTGATATAAACTTAATACCTGTAAAAAATATACTCCAAAATTAACATGCTCTAGCCAGTAGACTCATTTAAATGAATCTACTGGCTAGGTTAATTGTCAAGCTTAGTGCCAAGCACAGCTATGCTAAATATTTCAACAAATCTTTATCACTTCAATACACTTCTTTTTGTACAAAAACTGTACACATCAGCACTTTATAAAATGTCAACACAAAAAACCTATAAAAAATCAATTTTTGTTCAATTTATATGCTTTTCAATCGTGAAAAAAACACGTAAACTTAGCGCCCTTTTGACAGCTAGCTCAAAAAAGCATCAACGTGAAGATCGGTTCTTATCAGTTAAAAAGTAATGTTATTCTTGCACCAATGGCGGGAATTACAGATCAACCTTTTCGACAACTTTGTTGTCAAATGGGGGCTGGTATGGCGGTATCTGAAATGATTTCGTCTAATGCCAAACTATGGCATAGCAACAAATCTCAACAGCGAATGCAACATTCGAGCGAAGCCGGTATTCGAGCTGTGCAAATTGCAGGCTCTGATCCGCAAGAGCTTGCTTATGCAGCTCAAGTTAATGCTGAAAATGGCGCGCAAATTATTGATATTAATATGGGCTGCCCAGCAAAAAAAGTAAATAAAAAGCTAGCAGGTTCAGCGCTATTAAAAGAACCTGCTTTAGTTGAACAAATTGTGAAAGCAGTGGTCAACTCTGTGGCTGTTCCTGTTACGTTAAAAATACGTACAGGGTGGTGTGAAAATACGCGCAACGGTGTTGAAATTGCAAAAATTGCTGCAGCTAATGGTATTGCTTCGTTAGCTGTTCATGGGCGTACTCGTAATGATTTTTACAAAGGTCAAGCTGAGTACGACACTATAAAAGCAATTAAGCAGAGTGTTGATATTCCCATTGTAGCTAATGGTGATGTTGACTCAGCTGAAAAAGCTGAACAAGTGTTAAGTTATACTGGTGCTGATGCCATTATGATCGGTCGTGCTGCGCAGGGGCGACCGTGGATATTTCGAGAAATTAACCATTTTTTGAAAACAGGTAATAAATTATCAGCACCAAGCATGGATGAAATTCGCTCAATACTTATTGAGCACGTGCAAGCTTTGCACATTTTTTATGGCGAGTTTATGGGTGTTCGTATTGCTCGTAAACATGTTGCTTGGTATATGCAAACACATAAATCAGGCAAACAATTTCGCTCTAGTTTTAATGCCTTAGAGTCTGCAAATGAGCAACTTGAAGCATTAAATATGTATTTTGATAATTTAATTTTGAAAGAGTCTGTACTTTATGTTTGAACAAAATATTTCTTCTCCATTTGTAACGGGTGATCTACAAGCGCAAACCAAAGCGTCACCATTACGTGCACAAGCGAAAATTGCTATTAGTAATTATTTATCACAATTAAACGGTAATGACGTTGATGATATGTATGACCTTGTACTTTCTGAAATTGAAGCGCCAATGCTTGAAGAAGTCATGAAGTATACGCGAGGCAACCAAACTCGTGCTGCTAACTTATTAGGCATTAATCGCGGTACATTACGTAAAAAATTAAAAAAATACGGAATGAACTAAAATAATGCAGGTTATCCTGCAACTAAAAGCACCTTAGGGTGCTTTTTTCATTTTAGCGACATGAAAACTTAACTAAATAGTCAAGTTTGTAAACTGACAAATGATAAATAGGTATAGAAACGACAATGGAAACTCCACGTCCCATAAAACGCGCTTTATTAAGTGTTTCAGATAAAACCGGTATAGTTGATTTTGCCAAAGCATTAGTGGCACAAGGTATTGATATTTTATCAACAGGTGGTACCGCAAAACTATTAGCAGACCATGGTATTGCAGTTACTGAAGTTTCTGACTATACCAAACATCCTGAAATTATGGACGGTCGTGTAAAAACCTTACATCCGAAAGTACATGGTGGTATTTTGGCTCGACGAGGTATCGATGAAGCCGTGATGGCTGAAAATAATATTGATGCTATTGATATGGTGGTGGTGAATTTATACCCATTTGCCAAAACGGTTGCTAATGATGATTGTACTTTAGAAGACGCCATTGAAAATATTGATATTGGTGGCCCTACAATGGTACGAGCTGCTGCCAAAAACCATAAAGATGTTACTATTATCGTTAATGCCCATGACTATGATCGTGTTTTAGCTGAAATGAAGGCTAATAATGGTTCACTAACCTATCAAACTCGTTTTGATTTAGCGATTGCAGCCTATGAACATACTGCCGCTTATGATGGCATGATTGCCAACTACTTTGGCTCAATGTGTGAGCGTGAAAAAACAGCCAGCTTTACCGCGTGTACTAAATTTCCACGTACCTTTAATAGCCAGTTTATTAAAAAGCAAGACTTGCGCTATGGTGAAAACTCACATCAAAATGCAGCTTTTTACGTGGAAGCGAACCCAGAAGAAGCTTCAGTTGCTACAGCAATACAATTACAAGGTAAGGCACTTTCTTATAATAATATTGCCGATACAGATGCCGCTTTAGAGTGTGTTAAAGAGTTTGCTGAACCCGCTTGTGTTATTGTAAAACACGCTAACCCTTGTGGTGTTGCTATTGGTGATAATATTTTAGCGGCTTATGAAGGTGCTTATAAAACTGATCCTACTTCTGCTTTTGGCGGCATTATTGCTTTTAACCGCGAATTAGACGCTGATACCGCTAGCGCCATTATCGCTCGTCAGTTTGTTGAAGTTATTATTGCGCCTAGTGTGTCTGACGCTGCTAAAGCGGTTATTGCGGCCAAAGTAAATATTCGCTTGCTTGAATGTGGACAATGGACAAGCAAAACAACCGGTTTTGATTTTAAACGTGTAAATGGCGGCTTACTTATTCAAGACAGAGATCAAGGAAAAGTGAGTGCGGAACAACTGCAAGTAGTCACTAAGCGTCAACCAACCCCAGATGAAATGCGCGACTTACAATTTTGTTGGATTGTGGCTAAATATGTAAAATCAAACGCTATTGTTTATGTTAAAAACAGTGAAACTATTGGTGTTGGCGCAGGACAAATGAGTCGTGTTTATTCGGCTAAGGTTGCTGGTATTAAAGCTGCTGATGAAGGGTTAGAAGTTAAGGGATCTGTGATGGCTTCAGATGCTTTCTTTCCGTTTAGAGATGGCATTGATGCTGCGGCTGAAGCAGGCATTACTGCGGTTATTCAGCCGGGAGGCTCTATGCGTGATAATGAAGTAATTGCCGCGGCAGACGAGCATGGTATGGCAATGGTCTTTACAGGAATGCGTCATTTTCGCCATTAATCATCAGTATTGCAGTTTTTACAACAATCGAGTGACTTTATTAGGGTCACTCGGTTTTTTCTGTTATAACTGTACAAATAATCTGAGCTTGTTTTAAACACGCCCTAATATAAATGGAGAAAATAATAATGAAAAAAATAACCGTATTAGCCGGTCTCGCGTTAACAGTATTGAGCTTATCTGCTGCCTCATTTGCGAATACTAATTCAGCAGATGAACGTTTAAATCAAGCCATATCAGGTGAGCATCGTAGTCATGCGCATAAAGCCCGAGATCAATATCGTCATCCTAAAGAAACCCTGATGTTTTTTGGTTTTCGCCCTGACATGACGGTTGTTGAAATAACCCCAGGTGGTGGCTGGTACACTGAAATCCTTGCGCCAGCACTCAAAGGCACGGGTAAACTTTACCTTGCGCAATATCCTGATACGGGAAAAGATGACTACTACAGTAAGTCACGCAAAAGTTTAGAGAAAAAAGTTGCTTCAAACCCAGTGTACAGTGAAGTGATTATTACCGATTTTAGCCCGAAAAAAACCAGCGAACTTGCTCCTGCAAACAGTGCTGATTTAGTGCTGACTTTTCGCAATTTACATAATTGGGGGGAAGCCGGTATTGAACAAGTCTTTAAAGACGCTTTTAATGCTTTAAAACAAGGTGGCGTATTAGGGGTTGTTGAACATCGTATGCCAAATTCACAAAAATGGGAAGATAACCAACGTAGTGGTTATATGCCGACGAATATGGTTATTCGCTTAGCAGAGAAAGCTGGTTTTACCTTAGCAGACAGTAGTGAAGTCAATGCTAATGCCAAAGACAGTGCCGATCACCCTAAAGGAGTGTGGACACTACCACCTGTATTACGTTTAGGTGAGCAAGACAAAGCGAAATATTTAGCCATAGGTGAAAGTGATCGTATGACACTTAAATTTGTAAAACCGGCAGCAAAGTAGCAGGTTATTTTTACGAAGTAAGGTCAACACGCGCTAAATTGATCAATTTTAAATTAATGAGAATGTAAGTAATGAAAGTTTTAGTTATTGGTAGCGGTGGTCGAGAGCATGCTTTAGCGTGGAAAGCCGCACAATCAACGCAAGTAAGTAAAGTGTATGTTGCCCCCGGTAACGCAGGAACAGCAACAGAAAACAAAGTAGAAAATATAGCCATAGCCGTTAACGAACTCGATAAACTCGTTGAATTTGCTCAAGCTAATGACATTGTACTCACTATTGTGGGCCCTGAACAACCTTTAGTTGATGGTGTTGTTGATGCGTTTCAAGCTCAAGGGCTGACTATTTTTGGTCCTAGTGCCAAAGCCGCTCAGTTAGAAGGCTCAAAAGCCTTTACCAAAGACTTTTTAGCTCGTCATCATATTCCCACAGCAGCTTATCAAAACTTTACTGAAATTGAACCAGCACTTGCTTATGTAAGAGCGCAAGGGGCACCCATTGTTGTTAAAGCAGATGGCTTAGCCGCAGGAAAGGGCGTTATTGTTGCAATGACTTTAGCTGAAGCAGAAGCGGCAATAAAAGATATGCTTGCGGGTAATGCCTTTGGTGATGCTGGGCACCGAGTTGTTATTGAAGAATTTCTTCGTGGTGAAGAAGCCAGTTTTATTGTGATGGTTGACGGTAAAAATGTCTTATCTTTTGCAACGAGTCAAGATCATAAACGAGCTTATAACAACGACGAAGGGCCAAACACTGGTGGTATGGGCGCTTACTCGCCTGCGCCTGTTGTTACGGATGAAATTCACCAGCGTATTATTAACGAAGTGATCATGCCAACGGTTGAAGGTATGGCCAAAGAAGATGCACCTTATACTGGTTTTTTATATGCAGGGCTAATGATTGCAGAAGATGGTACACCGAAAGTTATTGAGTATAACTGCCGTTTTGGTGATCCTGAAACACAACCGATAATGATGCGCTTACAGTCTGATCTGGTTGAGCTTTGTTTACTCGCCTGTCAGGGCAAACTAGACCAAGCTGAAATTACTTTTGATCCTCGCCCCGCGGTAGGCGTAGTACTTGCAGCAGGTGGTTACCCTAATAGTTATAACAAAGGAGACGTTATTACGGGGCTTGAACACAATGATTCAGCTGATCGAAAAATTTTCCATGCAGGTACCGCTTTGCAAAATGGGGAAATAGTTACTGCCGGTGGTCGTGTACTGTGTGCAACAGCATTGGGTAATACCGTTACCGAAGCGCAACAATCAGCCTATCGGTTAACTAAGCAAATTAGCTGGCAAGGCGTATTTTACCGTGATGATATTGCTTATCGAGCAATAGCACGAGAGCAAAATCAGTAAAATAATAACCTTACCTAAATACCAGCTGATATTGCTGGTATTTTTTTGTCTAAAAGATGTTCTATAGTTTGGCATGCTGTTGCACAAGGATTAGTTTCTGAGGAACTTAATCAAGAAGAGCAACTCAAAAGAACTGAAAGGGTTATTGATACATTGTTACAGCAATTTTATCGCAATTAAGAATGCCTAACCCGCGCATGATCGTATATATAAATAAAGTAAAATGTAAAAGGGTAAAAAAATGAAAAAGATTTTATTGGTATTAGCTAGCTTGATTGCTATATCTGTTATTTCGCCAGCAGTCTCTGCTGCTCAAGTCGAAGTTAAGTGGACAAACCCAGATAAATACCGTGATATTTATTCTGGCGATGAAAATAGAAAAGCATTCAGAGAGCGTCTTTTTAAAACTTTTGAAAAACACTTTGCTAAATTAGCGAGTAAATTACCAGAAAAGCAAATATTAAAAATAGAGGTAAAAGACGTAGACCTAGCAGGTGATGTAAACTTTGGCAGTATTAATCGTATTCGTATTGTAAAAGATATTTACTTCCCACGCTTTAAATTTTCCTATCAATTGATTGATGAAAAAGGAAAGGTACTTGAAAGTGGAGAAGAAAATTTAAAAGATATGAACTTCTTACACACCAACAATAACCTTCGTTATAACAATGAGTCTTTCGGTTATGACAAACGGATGATTGAAAACTGGTTTAATAAAGCGTTTAAAACGCGGCTACCTAAATAAGTTAATAAATTGACCTGAATTAAATAACACCCAACGCCTGTTATCAAGGCTTTGGGTGTGAGTATTAGTTTAGAAAACACCTCGGTTAAGTAAAATGAATGTATTATGTTGATTGGCACAAGGAAAGCTTAGTTTTTTTTACCCAAACAGCGAACATTGCTCCCGTTATAAACATTAATAAACCATAGGTTACTGCGGGGATCATCATAGTAGCATTGCCGATAAGTGTACCTGCAACAACCAGTGCTAACGTCCCATTTTGAATACCAACTTCAAAGCTAATTGTGATCGCTTGTTTAGCTGACAAATTTGTTAATTTGGCTAGTTGAAAACCAATAAACAACGCTAATAAATTTAGAATAAGTGTGGCAATGCCTGCTTGGTAAAAAAAACTCAGCATATTGTCTTTATTCTTAATAATGATCAGCGTGATAATTAAGAACATAAAAATAACCGAAAACCACTTTAACTTATTTTCAATCACCTTGGCGAGTTTAGGAAAAAAGGAAGAAAAAATCATACCTAAACATACTGGTACAATAGTGATCACTAACAATTGCACGATTGTTTTTACTACAGGCAATTCAAAACTTGCAGATTTACCCATAAAGTAATCAATAGTAAGCGCAGTAATAATTGGAATGGTAAAAGGGGTAACTATACTCACTAAAGCCGTAAGGCTGATAGACAAGGCAACATCGCCTTTGGCTAAATATGAAAACATATTAGAGGTTGCCCCGCCTGGTGCTAGCGCAATAATCATCAAACCGACCGCAATTTCAGCTGGCAACTTGAGCAAAATTGCGATACTCAAAGCGAGTAAAGGTAGCACAATTAACTGTGCTAAAAAGCCAATAGAGACTGCATGAGGGTTTTTGAAGATTCTTTTAAAATCTGCAAGCTTTAATGATAACCCCATGCCAAACATAATTAAAAATAATGAAAGGGGTAAAATAATCGACGTTAATAAATCTGTTTGCATAAACCTACCTTAATTCACGACGTAATAGCTTTCCTACGCTTGATTTAGGGATTTCATCAATAAAAACGACTTGTTTTGGGATTTTATAAGCTGTTAAATTTTGAGCACAAAAATCGATAACGTCTTGTGCTGTTATGTGCGGATCTTTTTTAACGACAAAGACTTTAACAGCTTCACCTGTTTTAGCATCATCAACGCCAATACAAGCAGATTCTATAATTCCAGGCATTTTGGCTATTTCTGCTTCAATCTCATTAGGGTAAACATTAAAGCCTGAAACTAAAATCATGTCTTTTTTACGATCGACAATATGGAAAAAACCTTTATTATCAAGTAAAGCAATATCACCTGTTTTAAAATAGCCATCTTTGGTCATTGCATTAGCTGTTGCTTCTGGTGCTCGCCAATAACCTGCCATTATTTGAGGGCCTTTTGCGCATAACTCGCCACTTTCTCCTTGCGGTAATTCATTACCATCGTCGTCTCGTATAGAAATATCAGTATTGGGGATTGGAACACCAATACCTGGCACGTATTCTTGTTCATTACCAAAGTTAAGCGTTAAAATAGGAGAAGTTTCAGATAAACCATAGCCTTCATTAAGGCGAACACCGGTTACCTGTTGCCATTTATCTGCAACGGCTTGTTGTACGGCTGCACCACCACCAATACAAAGTTTTAAAGATGAAAAGTCGAGTTCTGCAAATCCGGGTGTGTGTAATAAACCGTTAAATAGCGTATTAACGCCTGTAAAAACAGTCGCATTGGCATGTCGCCATACCTCGACAAATGCCACCATATCTCGAGGGTTGGTAACTAAAATATTTTTGGCGCCCAAATAGAAGTAACATAGTGTATTCGCAGTTAATGCAAAAATGTGATACATCGGAATTGCAGTGATCACAACCTCTTTACCGTATTCAAAAACATTCTTAGCGAATTCTTGATATTGTAAAATATTGGCGATAATGTTGCCGTGCGTGAGCATGGCACCTTTTGATAATCCTGTTGTACCACCGGTGTACTGTAAAAAAGCCAGATCTTGTTGACTAATATCTACAGGCTGTAATTCAAGCTTTTCGCCTTGGTTTAAAGCATCGGTAAAAAGTACCGTATTTTCTAAATTTTCATCAATAGCTGGGTTAGGTAATCCTTTATTAATCAAGTCATCTAAATTGATAACAATAACTTGTTTAACCGAGGTTTCTGCAATAATTTTTGCTAAGGTGGGTATTGCCGCTGAAAAAATAATAATAGTTTCTACATCGGCATCAGTAAGTTGGTGTGCTAATTCGCGCGCAGTATAAAGTGGGTTAACATTCACTTGTACTGCACCAGCGCGAAGAATACCCCACATAGCCACGGGAAAACACAAGGTATTTGGCGTCATAAGAGCCACTCTGTCACCTTTTTTTATGTTGGCTTGATGTTGTAAATAGGCTGCAAAATTACGAGAAAGTTTTTCAACATCGCTAAAAGACAGTTCTGCGCCAAAATTTTGATAAGCCACATTATTTTTATAAGTGTCGACAGCTTCTGTTAGCATTTCTGTAAGCGAATTGTACTGAGTTGTGTCAACTCGATGATTTATATTTTTAGGATAGTTTGTGAGCCAAGGTTTCATAGGTTCTCCTAATGCTGAAGCTGTTGTTTTTTATAATGATAGGGTGATTTATTCTTGCTAGTTTTTACAGGCAAACAAGCTAATATGTGTTATTAACCTGTTTGCCGTATAAGACCACCGAATTTTTAATAATATCAGTGGCAAGCGCTATTTTTATATTACAAATTAGTCATAAAAGTTATAGCTAAATTGTAATCCGATCACACTGGGGCGTTCGACAAAGCCATAAAAGGTATTGGTACCAAAGGTACCACCTGACAAGGGTGTATTACCTACATAGGTTAGAATTTCTTCATTGGTTAAATTACGACCTACTAAAGCAATGTTCCAATTTTCGGCTTCAAGAGCAATACGCAAATTAACTTTGGTGTAGCTGTCAATCTCATAAAGTGGATTAAGGTTTACATCAACATTTTGCTTGCCAGCGTAATATAGATTAAGTGAAGTTCTAAAGTATTCGAAACCGGCAAAAGAGATTTCTGTAAAGTAATCAAAGCCTAAACTACCAGTAAACTTAGGCGTATATTGACCAGATTTACCCGTATAATCACATAACTGATTACCATCTGCGCCAATATCACCATCAGGTACTTGGCGGTTGTAGCAGTTACCGTTAGTAAAATCGGTAAATTCATGATCTAAATAAGCAATAGCATATTGCATGGTAAGGGTTTCAGCTAACAACCAACGGCCATCTAACTCAATACCTTGTACAACGGTTTTCTTGGCATTACCCACATTAAAGCCAAGCACACCATCAAACTGACTGATTTGTAAATTATCATAATCGGTGCGGTAAAATGATAAATTGGCCTCTAATGTATTGTCTAATAAGCTTGATTTAATACCAAACTCAAAGGCTGTTGCTTCTTCTTCTTCAAACTCCCAAGAATTTATATTGTTTGCTCGAGCGTCAAAGCCACCTGCTTTAAAGCCTGTTGTTGCTGAAGCATAAGCCATAACGTTATCAGAAAACTTATATTGTAAGTTAATGAGTGGCGTAAATGATGACTCGTCACGACTACCTGTTAGGTTGTGGCCTTCAGGAGAAAGTGGGCTTTGTTGGTTTTGAATGGCAAAAACAACATCAAAAAGAATAGGAGCAACAGGATCTTGAGTGATATTACCTGAGTTTAAATCAGTGATATTAAGTAAGCGGCTAGCCGTTTTTTGCTCGTTGGTATAACGTCCACCTAAGGTTAGGGTTAACTGCTCTGTAAAATGAATATTTCCTTGAAAGAATATTGACCACATATCGGTATCAAGTTGGTAATTTCTCCCTGCACCCTTACCGGTTAGTGGTAATAAAGCGCCTCCAGATAATAAACCCAGTACGCTGTTATCAGGTACTTTAATATTATCATCAAAATCGAGCTCACTGGTTTGATAGAATAAACCACCAACCCAGTCAAATTTTTCACCTAACGGCGAAATAATACGTAATTCTTGACTAAATTGGTCATATTGCTCATTAATACCCGCATTGAAAATTGGTGCGGCTACATAGTCACAGTCACATTCTTCGGTAAATTCATAAGAAACTAAACCCGTAACAGAGGTTAAGGTATAATCACCAAAATTAAAGTTACCGGTCAGGGTAATATTGGTTAAGTCATTACGACTAAATTCAGGATCATCAGCTTGACGTTCAAAATTTAATTCGCTTTCAGTGATCGCCCCTGGATGGCCTAAAATACCTAGTATTTGGCTAAAGTTCATCCCGGGAATAGGTGCCCCTTCTAAAGCAACATCATCGCGAATGATTTCAATTTGTCGGCCTGTGCCGTCGAATGAATCTTTTTCTACTTTAAGAAGAAAGTTCATCTCGTCGCTAGGTTCCCATAAAAGACTTAGTCGTACAGCAGTTTCATCTCTGATGGTTTCATCCCGTCCTCTAAAGGTATTTTTTATATAACCATCTTCTGAATAATCACGAACCGCTAAACGTGCTGATAAAGTATCAGTCAGGCCACCTGAGATAACGCCATTTATTTCTTTAGCACCAAACTTAGGCAAATATTCAAGATCAATATTGGCCATAAAATCTTGTGTGGGTTTGGCCGAAATCATATTGAGTGCCCCGGCAACTGAGTTTTTACCAAACATAATTGATTGTGGTCCTTTTAATACTTCAACACGCTCTAGATCAAGAAAAGGTGCCCGAATTAATTGTTGTCGACCATAATAAATACCATCAATATATTGCCCTACCGACTGCTCAAAACCTTGGTTGTTACCCGTACCTATACCGCGAACATACATTTGAGTTGAAATACCGGTTTCTGTCATATGCAGGTTAGGTACTGAATATTGTAAATCGGCTATTTTTTCTATACTTTCTTCTTTGAGTTGATCTGCCGTTAATACATTGAGTGAGAGCGGTGTTTCTTGAGCATTTTCTTGACGTTTTTGCGCCGTGACTTCAATAACTTCAAGCGAGGCTTTTTTTACCTTCTCTTGGGCTTCTTCAGCATGTAATGCCAGTGATAGAGATGATGCTATTAACGTTAGTGGTATTATTTTTATTGTATTATTCATAACCTTCCCCTTTGATTTTTAAAGTAATTTTATTATTTTAATTAGTATCCTAGCTTAAATGTTTTTTTTGGCATATTATTTTGTTTAAAACGTAACATATATCATGTTTTGCATTTCAACAAGTATTTTGTTGAAAAAATAATCAAAAAAATACGCCTGACGATCTGTTGCTGTGATTGCTACTGCGTTTATTAGTGAAAGGGATTAACATCATACCAATGTCATTGGTATCATTAGTGAAGATGAATATTATGCAAGAAATAACGATGCAAGAAATAGATGTGAGATACGCGGCAAAAATTCCCGTGCAAACGCGAAGTAAGCTGCGTTTCAATAAAATACTCGCTATCGCAGAAGAAATGGTCTTAGCTGATGGTATTGATGAAATAAGTCCTCATAAAATTGCCAAGCGCGCGCAAATACCCCCTGCGTCTGTTTATCAGTATTTTCCTTCTATGGGAGCGCTGTTTTCCACCATGGCAGAAATGCATTTCGTGAAAGCTTTCGATTTGGTTAATGAAACCATTGAAAATACGAGCATTCGCAGTTGGCGAGACTTAGCAACCATATTGGTTGATGGCGCTTATGACTTTTATAATAAAGATAAGATCAGTGAAATACTTTTTCTGGGTATTTATTTAGCACCCGGGGTGAGAGAATTAAGTGCGCAACGTTTAACTCGATTTGGTCTTTGGTATGCTGAAAAATTTGCCTTGCTTTATAAAAAGTCTGATTTAGAGCAACTACCTGAAAAACTATCACTTTGTATTGAAGTTATGAAAGGTGTCTATATTCGCTGTCTCAATGTGCATGGTGAATTAAAGCCCGCTTATAAAGAAGAAGCGAGAATACTGGTTATGAATTACCTCCAAGATTTTTTTCAAAAAATCGATTAGCATTTTGACTACAAAACATGCTTGCACCAGTGCTTAAAATCTGTATAATACGCGTCCACGTTTGGGCTTTGTCCTGCGTGAGAATAAAAGATTAGTTATTTATTACGTAACTAACTTACTACAACAACTCCGATAGGGAGTTGACTGTTAATAAGCGATACACCCCCTTCCTATTAATAAAAAGGAAGTAGTGGGCTTGTATTTTTTTCGTTCTTTAAATGGGGATTTGATTCCATGTCAAATCAAAAAATTCGCATTCGTTTGAAAGCGTTTGATCATCGTTTGATTGATCAATCTACAGCCGAAATCGTTGACACTGCAAAGCGCACTGGTGCTCAGGTTCGTGGTCCAATTCCACTACCTACACGTAAAGAGCGTTTTACAGTTTTGATTTCTCCGCACGTTAACAAAGATGCGCGTGATCAGTACGAAATTCGTACTCACAAACGCATGATTGATATCGTTGAACCAACTGACAAAACTGTTGATGCATTAATGCGTTTAGATTTGGCTGCTGGTGTTGACGTTCAAATCAGCTTGGGTTAATAGGGGGTTTTAACCATGACTATAGGTCTAGTTGGACGTAAAGTGGGCATGACTCGTATCTTCACTGAAGATGGCGTTTCTGTTCCAGTAACAGTCCTTGAAGTTGAAGCCAACCGCGTTGCTCAGGTTAAAACTGTAGATAACGATGGTTATTCAGCGCTTCAAGTTACTACGGGCAGCAAAAAAGCTAACCGTGTTAACAAACCAACCGCTGGTCACTTTGCAAAAGCAGGTATCGAAGCAGGCCGTGGCTTGTGGGAATTCCGCTTAGGTGCGGGTGAAGGTGAAGGTCTAGAGGCTGGCAGTGAAATTACTGTTGAGCTTTTCAAAGACACTAAATTAGTAGACGTAACTGGTACATCTAAAGGTAAAGGTTTCCAAGGCGGTATTAAACGCTGGAACTTTAGCATGCAAGATGCAACACATGGTAACTCGATCTCTCACCGTTCAAACGGTTCGATCGGCCAGTGTCAAACACCAGGTCGCGTTTTCAAAGGTAAAAAAATGTCTGGTCACATGGGTGCTGCAAAAGTAACTACGCAAAACCTTGAATTGATTCGTGTTGATGCTGAACGTAACTTGCTTCTTATTAAAGGTGCAGTTCCGGGTGCTGTTAACGGCGATGTCATCATTAAACCAGCTGTTAAAGCCTAACGTCTAAGGAGATTTGTGATGGAATTAGCATTAAAAGACGCGTCAGGCGCTCTTGAAGTTTCCGAAGCAACCTTTGGACGTGAGTTTAATGAAGCTTTAGTACACCAAGTAGTAGTTGCTTATGCAGCTGGTGCTCGTCAAGGTACTCGCGCTCAAAAAACTCGTTCAGAAGTTAGCGGCGGTGGCAAGAAGCCATGGCGTCAAAAAGGTACTGGCCGTGCACGTGCTGGTACAACTCGTGGTCCAATCTGGCGTTCAGGTGGCGTAACATTCGCTGCTAAACCGCAAGATCACAGCCAAAAAGTTAACCGTAAAATGTATCGTGGTGCAATCCGCAGCATTTTATCTGAGTTAGTTCGTCAAGAACGCTTAGTCGTTGTTAACAATTTTTCTGTTGAAACACCAAAAACTAAAGAATTAGTAGCTAAATTAAAAGATCTTGATTTAAAAGATGTTTTAATTGTAACGAAAGAAGTTGATGAGAATTTATTCTTGTCTGCTCGCAACTTGTATAAAGTTGATGTTCGTGACGTAGCAGGTATTGATCCTGTTAGCTTAGTCGGTTTCGAAAAAGTATTGGTTACTGCTGACGCAGTGAAGCAAATTGAGGAGATGTTAGCATGATAAGCGAAGAACGTTTGTTGAAAGTGCTTTTGGCACCGAACATTTCTGAAAAAGCAACCATCTCTGCTGAAGCAAACAACACTGTTGTTTTCAAAGTAGCGACCAATGCAAATAAAGCTGAAATTAAAGCAGCAGTTGAAAAACTTTTCGACGTTGAAGTAACCGGTGTTCGTACACTAAATGTTAAGGGTAAAACAAAGCGTACAGGTGCTCGTTTTGGTCGTCGTAGCGACTGGAAGAAAGCTTACGTTACTCTTAAAGAAGGTAGCGATATCGACTTCGTCGGCGCAGAAGCATAGGAGAGTTAGAGAATGGCTATTGTAAAATGTAAACCTACTTCTCCGGGTCGTCGTCACGTCGTTAAAGTGGTTAACCCAGAGTTACACAAAGGTAAGCCTTACGCTCCACTACTTGATACTAAATCTAAGTCTGGTGGTCGTAACAATACGGGTCGTATTACGGTACGTCATGTAGGTGGTGGACATAAACAACACTACCGCATTATTGACTTTAAACGTACTAAAGACGGTATTCCTGCAAAAGTAGAACGTTTGGAATATGATCCAAACCGTAGTGCTAACATTGCATTAGTGTTATATGCAGATGGTGAGCGTCGTTACATCTTAGCGCCAAAAGGCGTATCAGCTGGAGATACTATCCAGTCTGGTGTAGATGCACCGATCAAAGCAGGTAATGCTTTACCATTACGTAATATACCTTTAGGTAGTGTTATTCATGCTATTGAGTTAAAGCCAGGTAAAGGTGCACAACTTGCACGTGCTGCTGGTGCTTATGCTCAATTAGTTGCTAAAGATGGTGCTTACGTAACTTTACGTCTTCGCTCTGGCGAAATGCGCAAAGTTGAAGCTGATTGTCGCGCTACATTAGGTGAAATCGGTAACGCTGAACACATGCTTCGCAACTTAGGTAAAGCTGGTGCTAAGCGCTGGCGTGGTGTTCGTCCAACTGTTCGTGGTGTTGCTATGAACCCAGTTGACCATCCACACGGTGGTGGTGAAGGTAAAACTTCAGGCGGTCGTCATCCGGTATCACCTTGGGGTGTACCAACTAAGGGTTATAAAACTCGTAAGAACAAGCGTACCGATAAATTCATCGTACGTCGTCGTACTAAATAATAGTACTCATTAATTAAGAGGAATCACCATGCCACGTTCTCTCAAGAAAGGTCCATTTATCGACCTACACTTGTTGACGAAGGTAGAGAAAGCGGTGGAAAGCGGGAATAAAAAGCCAATTAAAACTTGGTCCCGTCGTTCAATGATCATACCAAATATGATCGGATTGACCATTGCTGTCCATAATGGCCGTCAACATGTTCCAGTATTTGTTACCGATGAAATGATCGGTCACAAACTGGGCGAATTTGCACCAACTCGTACTTATCGCGGTCACGCTGCTGATAAGAAAGCGAAGAAGAAATAAGGGGAAATTAGATGGAAGCAATCGCTAAACATAAATTTGCCCGCGGTTCTGCTCAAAAAGCACGCTTGGTTGTGGATCAAATCCGCGGCTTAAATGTAGAGAAAGCTTTAGAAATTTTAACATACAGCAACAAATCTGCTGCCGTATTAGTTAAGAAAGTATTGAACTCTGCTATTGCTAATGCTGAGCATAACGAAGGTGCAGACATTGATGAATTATACGTTAAAACTATTATGGTTGACGATGGTCCAACAATGAAACGCATTAAGCCTCGTGCGAAAGGTCGCGCGGATCGTATATTGAAGCGCACAAGTCACATTACTGTGATTGTGTCTGATAACTAGGAGATATTAGAATGGGTCAAAAAGTCCATCCTACTGGTATTCGCTTAGGTATCACGAAACCTTTCGCATCTACTTGGTTTGCAAGTAGCAAAGACTATGCAGATAACTTAAAAGGCGATCATTTAGTTCGTGAATTTTTATCTGAAAAGCTTAAACGTGCTTCATTGTCGAAGATCGTTATCGAACGACCTGCGAAAAGTATTCGTGTTACTATCCATACCGCCCGTCCAGGCGTTGTTATTGGTAAGAAAGGCGAAGACGTAGAAAAATTACGCTTACAAGTATCTAAAATTGCGGGTGTTCCTGCGCAAATCAATATTGCTGAAGTTCGCAAGCCAGAAATGGATGCACAACTTGTAGCAGACAGTATTGCTAGCCAGTTAGAACGCCGCGTAATGTTCCGTCGTGCGATGAAACGTGCTGTACAAAATGCTATGCGTTTAGGCGCAAAAGGTATCAAGGTACAAGTAAGTGGTCGTTTAGGCGGAGCTGAAATTGCTCGCGCTGAGTGGTATCGTGAAGGTCGTGTACCGTTACATACCTTACGTGCTGATATTGATTATGCTATTGCTCGTGGTAACACAACTTATGGTGTAATTGGTATCAAAGTCTGGATCTTCAAAGGTGAAGTGATTGGTAATATGCCGTTACAGGCAGAACAACCAGCGCCTAAGCCTAGAAGAAAAGGCAAAGGCAAAGGCAGTAAGTAGAGGAATAAGTAATGTTACAACCAAAACGTACTAAATTCCGTAAGCAAATGAAACTGCGCAACCGTGGTCTTTCACACACAGGTAGCACAGTTAGCTTCGGTACTTTCGGCTTAAAATCGGTTGAACGTGGTCGTATGACAGCACGTCAAATCGAAGCCGCTCGTCGAGCAATGACTCGCCACGTTAAGCGTCAAGGTAAAATTTGGATCCGTGTATTCCCTGACAAGCCTATTACTAAAAAGCCTCTTGAGGTTCGTATGGGTAAAGGTAAAGGTTCAGTAGAATATTGGGTTTGTCAAATTCTTCCTGGTCGTGTTTTATATGAAATGGAAGGTGTTTCAGAAGAATTGGCCCGTGAAGCATTTGCTTTAGCGGCAGCTAAACTTCCGTTTAAAACAACCTTCGTAACTCGGACGGTGATGTAATGAAAGCTAGCGAACTGAGAGAAAAAAGCATTGAAGAGCTTAATGCTGAATTACTAGACTTATTGCGCGAACAGTTTAACTATCGCATGCAAGCAAGCACTGGTCAGCTAGCTCAAACACACTTGCTTAGAACGGTACGCCGCAATATTGCGCGCGTTAAGACTATCATAACTGAAAAGGCTGGTAAGTAATGAGCGATAAAATTCGTACACTACAAGGTCGTGTTGTCAGTGACAAAATGGATAAGTCTATTACTGTCCTGATCGAGCGCCGTGTAAAACACCCAATTTACGGAAAGTTCATGACTCGCTCAACTAAGTTGAAAGCACATGATGAAACTAACCAGTGTAATGAAGGTGATATCGTAACAATTCGTGAATGCGCACCAATTTCTAAGACCAAGTCTTGGACATTAGTTGACGTAGTAACTAAAGCTTAATTGCTTTGATATAAACGAAGTTACCTAGATTAAAAGCCTTGCTATGTAAATAGTGAGGCTTTTTTGTTAGTGGTCAGATTTTTTTCACACTCTGTTTATTTTTTAGCTAAATTAAAGTACCACTTTTTGTTAACTGGTGTTATAATCTCGCGCCCGCTTAATTTGGATGTTGTTTTTTAGCGTCTAAAAACGGGATTAATAAGGCAGTGACGGGTTAATTTCTGGCCTTGAATTTTAAATAGTAATTATGATTTTTTATAAGTTTTTATAAAAAAGAATAAAATGGAGCAAAACAATGATCCAAATGCAATCACAGCTTGACGTTGCTGATAATAGCGGCGCTCGACGTGTACAGTGTATAAAGGTCCTTGGTGGCTCGCACCGTCGCTACGCACGCATAGGTGACATCATCAAAGTTGCAGTGAAGGAAGCCATTCCTCGCGGCAAAGTAAAAAAAGGTGATGTTATGAACGCGGTAGTGGTGCGCACTAAAAAGGGTGTTCGTCGCCCGGATGGCTCAACCATTCGCTTTGACGGCAATGCGGCTGTAATTTTAAATGCAAATTTACAACCAATTGGAACTCGTATCTTCGGTCCTGTGACACGTGAACTGCGTACTGAAAAGTTCATGAAAATCGTTTCACTTGCACCAGAAGTACTATAAGGAGTCACAATAATGGCATCTAAGATTCGTCGTGATGATGAAGTAATTGTACTAGCTGGCAAAGACAAGGGTAAGACTGGTAAAGTCACTAAAGTTCTTGTTGCTAAAGGCAAAGTATTTGTAGAAGGCGTTAACTTAGTCAAGAAACACCAAAAACCTGTACCTCAGTTACAGCAAGCTGGTGGCATCATTGAAAAAGAAGCACCTATTGATGTATCTAACGTTGCGATTTTAAACCCTGCTACAGGCAAGGCTGATCGTGTTGGATTTCGATTTGAAGACGGTAAAAAAGTACGTTTTTTCAAATCAAATAATGAATTAGTTTAGTTGGAGTAAACGATGGCGAAACTGCATGATTTTTACAAAGATACAGTTATTGCTGAACTAACAAAACAGTTCGGTTATAACAGTGTCATGCAAGTCCCTCGGATTGAAAAGATCACCCTTAACATGGGTGTTGGTGAAGCGATTACTGATAAAAAAGTATTAGAGCACGCCACGAATGATCTTACTGCAATCTCAGGTCAAAAGCCGATGATCACTAAAGCGCGCAAATCAGTTGCAGGCTTTAAGATTCGTGAAGGCTACCCGATTGGCGCAAAAGTAACACTACGCGGTGAGCGTATGTGGGAATTTTTAGAGCGTTTAATCTCAATTTCTATTCCTCGTATCCGTGACTTCCGTGGCTTGAACCCTAAATCGTTCGATGGTCGTGGTAATTACAGTATGGGTGTACGTGAGCAAATCATTTTTCCTGAAATCGATTATGATAAAATCGATAAAATTCGTGGTATGGATATAACTATTACTACCAGTGCGAAATCTGATGAAGAAGGTCATGCTTTGCTTGCTGCCTTTAACTTCCCGTTTAAGAAGAAGGTATAGAGTTATGGCTAAATCATCAATGAAGGCTCGTGAAGCAAAACGAACCAAACTAGTTGCAAAATATGCTGAAAAGCGTCGCGCACTAAAAGAAATCATCTCAAATGTAAACTCTTCTGAAGAAGAGCGTTGGGATGCGGTATTGAAACTTCAAAGTTTACCACGTGATTCAAGTAGCTCACGTCAACGTAACCGTTGTAATGTTACTGGTCGTCCACATGGTTACTTACGTAAATTCGGTTTAAGCCGTATTAAGTTGCGTGAAGCAACAATGCGTGGTGAAGTTCCAGGTCTTAAGAAAGCTAGTTGGTAATTCACGGGAGTAAATGGTTATGATGACTGATCCTATCGCGGATATGTTCACACGCATTCGCAACGGTCAATCTGCAGCAAAAACTGCAGTAACAATGCCATCTTCTAAGTTAAAAGTAGCAATTGCTAACTTGCTTAAAGAAGAAGGTTATATTACAGATTTCAGCGTATCAACTGATGCTAAGCCTCAGTTAACGGTTGAATTGAAGTATTTCGAAGGTAAAGAAGTAATAGAAACAATCAAACGTGTTTCACGTCCAGGTTTACGTGTATATAAAGGTCGTGATGAACTACCTAAAGTACAAGCAGGCTTAGGTATTGCGATTGTCTCAACTTCTAAAGGTTTAATGACTGATCGCGCCGCTCGCAATGCGGGTCTTGGCGGTGAAATCATTGGTCACGTAGCTTAAGGAGCAGAAATATGTCTCGTGTTGCAAAAGCACCAGTCCAAATTCCTGCTGGCGTTGAAGTTACGTTATCAGGTCAGGATTTTAAAGTTAAAGGTCCATTAGGTGAATTGTCTTTTACAATTAATGATTTAGTTACGGTTTCTATTGAAGACAACGTAATTACAACAACAGTTGCAAATGATCACAAAACCGCATGGGCGCAAGCTGGTACTGCACGTGCATTAATCAATAATATGATTAATGGTGTGAGTAAAGGCTTTGAAAAGAAATTAGTGTTAAACGGTGTTGGTTACCGTGCAAAAGCTCAAGGTAAAGTATTAAACCTAACTTTAGGCTTCTCACACCCAATCAACCATGAAATTCCTGAAGGAATTACTGTGGAAACACCAAGCCAAACTGAAGTGGTATTGAAAGGTGCCGATAAACATTTAGTTGGTCAAACCGCTGCGAACATTCGTGAATATCGCAAGCCTGAGCCGTATAAAGGTAAAGGTATTCGTTATGCTGATGAAAATGTTCGTCGTAAAGAAGCTAAGAAGAAGTAGGGTAATACTATGGATAAGAAAACATCTCGTTTGCGCCGCGCTAAACGCGCTCGTGCAAAAATTAGCGAGTTGGGTGCGACCCGTTTAGTTATTAACCGTACTCCTCGCCATATTTATGCGCAAGTAATTGCTGCTTCAGGTTCTGAAGTGATCTGTGCAGTATCTACTTTAGATAAAGAATTACGCGCTGAATTGGAAAAAACAGGTAACATTGCTGCAGCTACTGCTGTGGGCAAAGCTATTGCTGAAAAAGCGGTAGCTAAGGGTGTTACTAAAGTAGCTTTTGACCGCTCTGGTTTCCTTTACCATGGTCGTGTTAAAGCGTTAGCAGAAGCAGCTCGTGAAGCTGGCCTTCAGTTCTAGGAGTTGATGATGGCTAATGTAGAAAATACACAACAAAGTGATTTAGCTGAGAAGTTGATTGCCGTAAACCGCGTATCTAAAGTGGTTAAAGGTGGTCGTATTTTCAGTTTTACTGCACTAACAGTGGTTGGTGATGGTAATGGCCGCGTTGGTTTTGGTTATGGTAAAGCACGTGAAGTGCCTGCTGCAATCCAAAAAGCAATGGAAAAGGCTCGCCGTAACTTAGTAACGATTGACTTGAAGGGTACAACACTTCAACACCCAATTAAGGGTCGTCATTCTGGTTCTAAGGTTTACATGCAACCAGCTTCTGAAGGTACAGGTATCATCGCCGGTGGCGCGATGCGTGCAGTACTTGAAGTTGCAGGCGTTCAGAACGTATTGTCTAAGGCATACGGTTCTACTAACCCAATCAACGTAGTTCGCGCTACTATTTCTGCTTTAACGAATATGAATTCGCCTGAAGCAGTTGCAGCTAAGCGTGGCAAAAGCGTTGCTGAAATTTTGGGGTAATTGAGCATGGCTAAAACAGTTAAAGTAACTCAAATTAAGAGCTCTATCGGTCGTTTACCGAAGCATAGAGCTACATTAAAAGGCCTTGGCTTACGTCGTATCAACCATACAGTAGAGTTAGAAGATACTCCGTCTGTACGTGGTATGATTAACAAGGTTTATTATATGGTTAAGGTGGAGGATTAATAATGCATTTAAATACTTTATCTCCTGCACCCGGTGCTAAAAAAGCTAAGAAGCGTTGTGGACGTGGTATTGGTTCTGGTCTCGGCAAAACAGGTGGTCGCGGTCACAAAGGTCAGAAGTCTCGTTCTGGCGGTAGTGTTCGCCCGGGTTTTGAAGGTGGTCAAATGCCATTGAAACAACGTTTACCTAAGTTTGGTTTTACCTCGCGTAAATCTTTAGTTCGCGCTGAAGTTCGTTTACATGAGTTAAACCTGATTAAAGGTGATGTTGTAGACCTTTTTGCACTTAAAGATGCAAACCTAGTAAGTCGTAATATCGTATCAGCAAAAATTATGTTGTCTGGTGAGATTACACGCCCAATTACGGTTCGTGGTTTAGGTGTAACTAAAGGCGCTCGCGCAGCTATTGAAGCTGCCGGTGGTAAAATCGAGGAATAATTCAGATTATGGCTAAACCAGGTATGGAAAATAAAGCTCAGGGCGGTTTATCTGAACTGAAGCAAAGATTATGGTTTGTATTCATGGCGCTAATTGTGCTGCGTTTGGGATCATTTGTGCCAATTCCTGGGATTGATGCCGCTGTATTAGCTCAGTTGTTTGATCAACAAAAGGGCACCATCGTAGAAATGTTTAACATGTTCTCTGGTGGTGCGCTTGAGCGTGCTTCTGTTTTGGCATTAGGTATTATGCCGTACATCTCAGCTTCAATTATCATGCAATTGTTAACGGTTATTCATCCGCCGATGATTGAATTGAAAAAAGAAGGTGAAGCTGGACGTCGTAAAATCAGTCAATATACCCGTTATGCAACACTCGTATTAGCAACTTTTCAATCAATTGCGATTGCGAAGAGCTTACCAGGTATGATGCCTGGACTAGTGATTAATGAGGGGATGGGCTTTTACTTTACAGCAGTAGTAAGTTTGGTTACCGGTACTATGTTTTTAATGTGGTTAGGTGAACAAATTACTGAGCGTGGTATTGGTAATGGTATCTCTATTATTATATTTGCAGGTATCGTGGCTGGTATGCCTGCTGCCATAGGTCAAACGGCAGAAATGGCACGTCAAGGTGAATTGCACTTATTAGTATTATTGCTTATTGCGGTAATTGTGTTTGCGGTAACCTTCTTTGTAGTATTTGTTGAACGTGGTCAACGACGTATTGTTGTTAATTATGCTAAGCGTCAACAGGGTCGCAAAGTGTTTGCTGCACAAAGTACACATTTACCTTTAAAAGTGAATATGGCAGGTGTTATACCACCTATATTTGCTTCAAGTATTATTTTATTTCCTGGTACATTAGCCAGTTGGTTTGGTCAAGGTGATGGAGCTATTGCAGACTTCTTACAAGAAGTTTCGTTGGCGTTATCTCCCGGTCAACCGTTATATGTTATGATGCTTGCAGCAGCAATAATATTTTTCTGTTTTTTCTATACGGCATTGGTATTTAATCCTCGCGAAACAGCAGATAATTTGAAGAAATCTGGTGCGTTTATTCCGGGTATTCGTCCGGGTGAACAAACATCTAAATATATTGATAAAGTGATGACACGTTTAACCTTAGCAGGGGCGTTGTATATTACCTTTATCTGTTTGGTACCTCAGTTCATGATCATCGCGTGGGACGTTCAGTTCTATTTTGGTGGCACATCACTATTAATTATTGTAGTGGTTATTATGGACTTTATGGCACAAGTACAAACGCATATGATGTCTCATCAATATGACAATGTACTTAAGAAAGCTAATCTTAAAGGCTATGGTCGTTAAGATTGCTAAGTTAAATAACGGAGTAGTAAGATGAAAGTTCGTGCATCCGTAAAAAAGATTTGTCGTAACTGTAAAGTTATCAAGCGCAAAGGCGTTATTCGTGTACTTTGTAGTGAACCAAAGCACAAGCAAAGACAAGGCTAATCTTTTGGAAGTGGCATTATGTAAAATTTTCTGTATAATGCCGCTTCGATTTGCAAAATAGTTGTGGGTTGAGTATCCTAACGGGCTTTTCAACCTGTGTTTTTATAATTTAATAATAGGAGATGTGTTAGTGGCCCGTATCGCTGGCATTAACATCCCTGATCGTAAGCATGCAGTAATTGCCATTACTGCGATTTATGGTATCGGCGCGACAAGAGCGAAAGCTATTTGTGCAGCTGCTGGTATTCCAGAATCAACCAAGATCAGCGAATTAGACGAAGCTCAAATAGATACGCTTCGTGCAGAAGTGGCTAAATATACCGTAGAAGGTGATTTACGTCGCGAAATTTCAATGAACATCAAGCGTCTGATGGACCTTGGCTGTTACCGTGGCATACGTCATAGACGTAGTTTGCCTCTTCGTGGTCAACGCACGAAGACCAATGCGCGTACGCGTAAAGGTCCTCGCAAGCCAATTAAGAAGTAGGGGTAATAGACAATGGCAAAATCACCAGTACGTTCGCGTAAGCGCGTAAAAAAACAAGTTGCTGATGGCATGGCTCATATCCATGCATCTTTCAACAACACCATCGTAACCTTAACAGACCGTCAGGGTAATGCTTTATCTTGGGCAACAGCGGGTGGCTCAGGCTTCCGTGGCTCACGTAAGTCTACTCCGTTTGCTGCACAAGTTGCTGCAGACCGTGCAGGTCAAGCTGCACAAGAATTCGGTTTGAAGAATATTGAAGTCTTCGTTAAAGGTCCGGGTCCAGGTCGTGAATCTGCAATCCGTGCTCTTAATGCTGCTGGTTTTAAAATCACCAACATTACTGACGTGACTCCTATTCCTCATAATGGTTGTCGTCCGCCTAAAAAGCGTCGCGTTTAATTGGCACTTTTAGGATAGTTGGAGAAAGAACATGGCTAGATATTTAGGTCCTAAGTTAAAGCTTAGTCGCCGCGAAGGAACAGATTTGTTCCTAAAAAGTGGTGTTAGAGCTATTGACACTAAATGTAAGATCGAAACAATTCCAGGTCAACATGGTGCCCGTCGCGGTCGCTTGTCTGACTATGGAGTACAGCTTCGTGAGAAGCAAAAAGTTCGTCGTATTTATGGCGTTCTTGAAAAACAATTCCGTAACTACTATAAAGAAGCTGCACGTATTAAAGGTAATACAGGTGAAAACTTGTTACAACTTTTAGAAAAACGTTTAGACAATGTAGTTTATCGTATGGGCTTTGCTAGCACTCGTGCAGAAGCTCGTCAATTGGTAAGTCACAAAGCTATTGTAGTTAATGGAAAAGTGGTAAATATACCATCTTTCACTGTTAAGGCTGATGATGTAGTTTCAGTACGTGAAAAATCTAAAACTCAAGCGCGTATCGTTGCAGCGTTAGAATTAGCTGAACAACGTGAAAAACCGCTCTGGGTTGAAGTAGATAACAAGAAAATGGAAGGTGTATTTAAACGCGTTCCAGATCGTTCAGATCTATCTGCTGAAATTAATGAACAGTTGATTGTCGAACTTTACTCTAAGTAAAGTAGAACTTTAAGAGAGGATATAATGCAGGGTTCTGTAACCGAATTCCTTAGACCACGTTTAGTCGATATTGAAACAATTAGCCCTACACGAGCTAAAGTTACTTTAGAGCCATTAGAGCGCGGTTTTGGTCACACTCTAGGTAATGCGTTACGTCGCATTCTTTTGTCTTCAATGCCGGGTTGTGCGGTCACTGAAGTTGAGATTGACGGTGTATTACACGAGTACAGCAGTAAAGAAGGTGTTCAAGAAGACATCATCGAAATACTTCTAAACCTCAAAGGGTTAGCTGTTAAGTTAGAAGGCAAAACAGAAGCTATTCTTACCTTGACTAAATCCGGTGAAGGCCCTGTAACGGCGGCTGATATCCAGCATGATGGTGATGTAACTATCGCTAATCCTGAGCATGTTATTTGTCATTTGACAGGTGACGGAAGTATCAGCATGCGCATTAAAGTAGAATTAGGTCGTGGTTATGTACCTGCTTCTGCTCGTCGCAATGCCGAGGAAGAAGATCGTGCAATCGGACGTTTGTTGGTAGATGCATCATTCAGTCCAGTCGCAAAAATTGCCTATGATGTTGACTCTGCTCGTGTTGAACAACGCACAGACTTAGACAAATTAATTATTGATATGGAAACTAACGGTACGTTAGATCCTGAAGAAGCAATTCGTCGTGCATCAACTATTTTAGCTGAACAGCTAGATGCGTTTGTTGAATTACGTGATGTGACTGAAGTTGAACCAAAAGAGGAAAAACCACTGTTTGATCCTATTTTGCTTCGTCCTGTTGATGATCTTGAACTAACTGTTCGTTCAGCAAACTGTTTAAAAGCAGAAGCGATTCAATATATTGGTGATTTAGTACAGCGTGCTGAAGTAGAACTTCTTAAAACACCTAATTTAGGTAAGAAGTCTCTAACTGAAATTAAAGACGTGTTAGCGTCTCGTGGTTTATCTTTAGGTATGCGCCTAGAAAATTGGCCACCAGAAAGCATTGCTGATAACGACTAAGTCGGTCATCATTTAAACTAGTTAAAAAGTAAGGATTAACTTATGCGTCATCGTAAAAGCGGTCGCCAGTTAAACCGTAATAGCAGTCATCGCCAGGCGATGTTCCGCAATATGGCAAGCTCTTTAGTGAAGCACGGTGTTATTAAAACTACGGTTGCTAAAGCTAAAGAACTACGTCGCGTTGTAGAGCCATTAATTACATTGGCTAAAACCGACAGCGTTGCAAATCGTCGTTTGGCATTTGCTCGCACCCGTGATCAAGAAGTTGTAGGTCTTTTATTTAACGAACTTGGTCCTCGTTACCAAGAACGTCCAGGTGGTTACACGCGTATTTTAAAATGCGGTTACCGTACTGGTGATAAAGCGCCAATGGCTTATGTAGAGTTAGTTGATCGTCCTGTCGTTGAAGAAACGGCAGACGTTGAAGAAGCTAACGCAGAAGCATAATTGCTTTAATACATCATTAAAAACGGAGCTCAGGCTCCGTTTTTTTTGCATAAATTTTGCTGATTTGAAGGGCATTCATCTCGCTCTAAATGATCACGCTTTGCCACGAAAGTATAAAATCATCGAAAGCTTGACCTAAAGGTCAAACCACCGTATAAAATATCTTCATTCAATTTTTGGATCTTTATATGTCATCACGCTATCCTATTATTGCTGTTACTGGTTCATCAGGTGCAGGAACGTCAACAACAACGGAAGCCTTTGAACATATCTTTCGTACTATAGGTTGTTCGGCAGCTAATGTAGAAGGTGATAGTTTTCACCGTTATTCTCGCCAAGAAATGGATTTAGAAAAACGCAAAGCCAAAGAAGAGAATCGAAATATTAGCTACTTTGGTGATCAAGCAAATGATTTCGATGCATTAGAGCAGCTTTTTAAAGATTATTCAGAAACAGGGCAAGGAAAAATACGCCGTTATTTACATACCTTTGACGAAGCTGTTCCTTATAATCAAATGCCTGGTACTTTTACCCCATGGGAAGACATAGGTGAGGGAACTGATTTACTCTTTTATGAAGGCCTGCACGGCGGTGTAAAGACAGAAAAAAATAATGTAGCTCAGTATGTTGATTTACTTATTGGCATGGTGCCTATTGTTAACCTTGAATGGATCCAGAAAATAATACGTGATACCAGCCAACGCGGTCATTCTCGTGAAGCGGTGACTAAAAGTATTGTTCATAGCATGGACGATTATATTAATTTTATTACGCCGCAATTTTCACGTACCCATGTGAATTTTCAGCGTGTACCGACCGTTGATACATCGAACCCTTTTAGTGCTAAAGCCATTCCAACCTTAGATGAAAGCTTTGTTGTAATTCGTTTTAGAGATTCAAGCAATGTAGATTTTCCTTATTATTTGAGCATGATCGATGGAGCTTTTATGTCGCGGGTAAATACCCTCGTTGTACCAGGGGGTAAAATGGGCTTTGCGATGGAATTAATTTTAACCCCATTGATCCAAGCGCTAATGCAGCGAAAAAGTGAGGCAAATAAGCAGTTAGATTGGATGAGTGATCTTTAACGACGGTTGTTTATATGATGACCAAATCATCACGATGAATAACAACTTGGCTGTTACAATATCCCAAAAGTTTTGAAATATTATCGCTATTGTGCCCCTTAATACGTGCTAAATCGTGACTACTATATTGGCAAATACCTTTAGCGATAATGGTATTGCTGCATTCTTCGATCAAATTAACTGAATCTCCCGCTTTAAATTGTCCCTGAATAGCGCTGATACCTGAAGGGAGTAATGAAGCACCTTTATGGAGTACGGCATTAACTGCTCCTGAATCTAAAATAATATCACCACTACTGCGCAACGTATGTTTTAGCCAATGTTTTTTCGCTTTTGTTTGACTTTTTTGGGCAATAAAATGAGTACCTACTTGTTGCTGATTGAGTATCTTTTCAAAGACTTCACTTGTCGTGCCATTGATGATGTAGGTGTTAATGCCATTTTCAGTTGCTTTTTCAGCCGCTTCAATTTTAGTTTTCATGCCTCCAGTGGCTATATGGTTTTTGGTAGCTCCTGCCATGGCATAAATTTCATCAGTTATTTTTGAGATTGTAGGAATTAATTGTGCGTCACTGTGTGTACGTGGGTCTTTATTAAAAACGCCATCGACATCACTTAAAATGAATAAACTGTCAGCTTCACTTACTAAAGCTACAAGTGCAGCCAAATTATCGTTATCGCCTACCTTTAACTCATCGATCGCAACGGTATCATTTTCATTTACAATAGGTAATACATTGTTCGCTAACAAAATACGTAAAGTATTCTTAATATTATTGTAACGTTGCCTGTCTTTTAAATCACCGTGGGTTATTAACAGTTGCGAGCAAGGAATATCAAAAAATCGTTGCCAATTTGCCATCATTTGCATTTGCCCTACCGCAGCCATGGCTTGTTTGGTTTGAATGGCCAGTTCAGGTGAACCATGTTGGATCAGGTTACGACCAGCAGCAACACTACCTGAAGATACCAAAATAATTTCTTTACCTTGCTGGTGGCACTCAGTAATGAAGCGGGCAATGGCTAATAAGTATTTACCACTACAACCTTTACCTTCAGGTGAAACTAAAGCACTACCAACTTTTATTACCGCACGTTTAAAATTCATTGAATTTCCTTAATTTTCTAACATGCTAAGAAAACAGCATAACGAAGCAATTTGCAATGGGTTTTTCTCGATTAAATTAGAATTTTTTTCTTCTTATTATAGAGTATTGCTATTTATACGAGAGGATGTTGAACTATGGGTATGCTTTTAGCTTGCATAGCATTTAAATGCAAAGGCCACACGTGCTGATGAAAGTCCTCACATAAGACTAAAATTTCATTTATTGTGCATATCCATCTAACCTTGATTTGTTAGCATAAGGTAAATAGAAAAGTTAAAGTAAAATTATATGACATCAATCATTTACTTTACTGAATAATAGGTTATACTGCTTGCGTTGGTTAAGAATACAGCGGCGATAATTTATGTCTGCGATGATTTTTGTAGAAAGCTCATCTTGTAAGTTCGTAAGAAATCCTGCCATCTTTCAGCACTACTTCAGTTAAATCATTTGGATTTAGTTGATTATATTTTTTATTTGGAGATTACTTATGTCTAACATGACTGGCCGTGTAAAATGGTTTGATGAGAAAAAAGGTTTTGGTTTTATTGAAGCACAAGATGGAAAAGACGTTTTCGTTCACTTCCGTGCTATTCAAGGCGACGGTTTCAAAACTTTAACAGATGGTCAAGAAGTATCATTTGAAGTTGAACAGGGTCAAAAAGGTCCACAAGCTGTAAATGTACATTTAGTATAATTACACTTGTTGTTTGATAGATAAAAAGCTGCTGAAAAGCAGTTTTTTTTTGCCTAAAATTTATTAACCTAAACTCGGCTTAATAGCGCAAAATTCTGCATTATAATTTGTGGTAAATATCACATGCTTAATTACTAATGTATCGGCAAGCCTTGTGCTTTCGAGCTTATGTTTTTTTGTTATTTATAAACTTCATATTGTTGTAAAAAAAGTTTAAAAATTCTCTGGTAAAGGGATTTTTTTCTGGTAATCTCTTAGCTCCTGAATAATTCTCTTGTCTATTATTCAGGCGTAAGAATAAGTTTTATCCACATTTATAAAAATAATTACATTGTGTATAAAAGGGATGTGTATTTCCTGTTTTTTCTCAATGAAATCATAATGTTGTGTAGTTTAGTTGCATATTTTGACTAGTATGTAACCGTGTTCTTGTGCCTGTTTGTCAACAAAGTTATCCACAGAATATTTTTTTATTGTTTTTAAACAAGTGAATCTTGTGGAGAGAAACTTTAGGATGTGGCATGCTTAGCATACATATTTTAAGTTTATAAAGAATTATGACGACTTCTGAACATTCTCCATTAATTTTAATTGATGGATCTTCTTATTTATTTCGTGCTTATCACGTTCCTTATTTACAAGCATTATCAACCAAAGATGGTCACCCAACAGGCGCTATTACAGGTGTCTTAAATATGATCAAAAGCCTCAAAAAAGATTATCCCAATGGTAATATTGTTGCGGTATTTGATGCTAAAGGTAAGAACTTTCGCCATGAACTTTATCCCGAGTATAAAGCCAATCGTCCGCCTATGCCTGACGATTTACGTTGCCAAATAGAGCCGCTTCATCAAATTATTGAAGCGATGGGGATACCATTATTGGTTATTGAAGGTGTAGAAGCTGATGATGTGATTGGTACGTTAGCTCATCAAGCTGATCTACAAGGAATTGAAACCGTTATATCAACGGGTGATAAGGATATGGCGCAGCTGGTAACGCCACATATCCGCTTAATTAATACCATGACCAATACCGAGCAAGATGAAGCGGGTGTTCTAGAAAAATTTGGCGTAAAGCCCAACCAAATTATCGACTACTTAGCCTTAATGGGCGATAAAGTAGATAATATTCCAGGCGTTGAGAAATGCGGTCCTAAAACGGCTGTAAAATGGTTAACTGAACATGGAACACTTGAGAAAGTTATTGAAAATGCAGATAAAGTAAAAGGAAAAATAGGCGAAAACTTACGTAAGGCACTTGATAAATTACCACTTTCTTATGAGCTTGCCACAATTAAGGTTGATGTAGACTTACCTTATAAAGTTGAAGACTTAAAACCGAAAGCGCCTGATAGTGAAAAACTGCAAGCACTTTTTGAGCGTTTTGAATTAAAGCGCTTACTAACAGAGTTAATGGCAACTAAAGCGAATGCTCAAGCCATGCAAGAAAGTACTGATTTGGCCAGCGCAAGCGCTGCAATTGATACTCAATATGACATTATTTTAGATAAAGATAGCTTTGCCACATGGTTAAATGCATTAACTCAGGCTGAACTTTTTGCTTTTGATACTGAAACAACCAGTTTAGATTATATGAAGGCAGAAATTGTAGGGTTATCTTTTGCGATCACCGAAGGCAAAGCCGCTTATATCCCTCTTGCACATGATTATGAGGATGCTCCTCAACAATTGTCACGTGATTGGGTATTAGCTCAATTAACACCATTACTTGAAAGTGATAACCACAAAAAAGTTGGTCAAAACCTCAAATATGATGCCCATGTACTAAAAAATTATCAAATTGATTTACGGGGTATTGCCTTTGATACTATGCTAGAGTCTTACTGCTATAACAGTGTTGCTACACGTCATAATATGGATGCTTTGGCAGATAAATATTTAGGTTATAAAACCGTTCATTTTGAAGATATAGCAGGTAAAGGCGCAAAGCAGCTAACGTTTAATCAAATTGAAATTGAAAAAGCAGGGCATTATGCTGCTGAAGATGCTGACATAACGTTGCGTTTACATCATGCTATTTACCCCAAACTTGCGGCGTCAAAACAACAATTAACTATTTTTCATCATATTGAAATGCCACTGCTACCAGTATTAACGCAAATGGAGCAAACGGGCGTATTCATTGACAGCGATTTACTTGCCGAACAAAGCCAAGCAATTGCTACACGATTATCTGAACTTGAAATAACGGCGCATAATATTGCGGGTCATAGCTTTAATTTAAGTTCGCCTAAACAATTACAACAAATATTGTTTGAAGAGTTAAAAATACCGGTTATTAAAAAAACGCCTAAAGGAGCGCCGTCTACGGCTGAGGAAGTATTGCAAGAATTAGCATTAGATTACCCGCTACCTAAAATTATTTTAGAGCATCGTGGTTTAAGCAAATTAAAGTCAACTTACACCGATAAATTACCGTTAATGATCAACAAAAAAACAGGTCGGGTGCATACTTCATATCAACAAGCGGTAACAGCAACAGGGCGTTTATCTTCAACCGATCCTAATTTACAAAATATTCCTATTCGTAGTACTGAAGGCAGGAAAATTCGTGAAGCATTTATTGCTACTAAAGGTTATAAAATTGTCGCTATTGATTACTCGCAAATCGAATTACGTATTATGGCGCATTTATCTGGCGATGAAGGATTAGTTAGTGCGTTTGCTGAAGGCCGAGATATTCACCAAGCGACAGCAGCTGAAATTTTTTCTGTACCGCTTGATGAGGTGACTAGCGATCAGCGTCGTAGTGCTAAAGCAATTAATTTTGGGTTAATTTACGGTATGTCTGCTTTTGGTTTAGCAAAACAGTTAGGTATTAATCGTAATCAAGCACAAGATTATATGAATACCTATTTTGAGCGTTACCCTAATGTTCTGACTTATATGGAAGAAACCCGAAAGCTTGCTCATGAACAAGGTTATGTTGAAACGCTGTTTGGTCGGCGCTTATATCTACCCGATATTAAGGCTAAAAACCAAGCGCGTAAAAAGGCGGCAGAACGCGCTGCAATTAATGCCCCCATGCAAGGAACCGCAGCAGATATTATTAAGAAAGCCATGATTGTTGTGCATCAATGGCTACAAGAAAATAATGATCCGCGTATTAAAATGACGATGCAAGTGCATGACGAATTGGTTTTTGAAGTACATGAAGAACTAATTGAAAGTGTTGTGCCCAAGTTGGTTGATTTAATGAATAACGCCGCCGAACTGAAAGTGCCACTTATTGCAGAATCTGGCATTGGTAACAATTGGCAAGAAGCACATTAAAGCGGCTGATAATAAAAAATTAATAGTTAGGTGAAATTATTTTTGCATAGTGTCTATCTACTACAGTACCAGTGATTTTTATTACTAGTGTTGTTAAAGTTTTTAGTATGCTTCATGTTTTGCCCCTTTATATATTAATTAAAGGGGTTTTTTTATTGCCTTATCTTATAGGCAGACAAATTATTTAAAAAAACTTAAAAAATTTAGAGTAAACACTTTACTTTTATAGAGCTCTTGCTCTATAATGACCTCGTTCTCTTGAAGAACGCCTGTTGTAATAATTTGTATATTCTAGCTTTCCCCATAGCTAATACGCCGATGATTAACTCATCGGCTTTTTTTTATCTATAATTTATGAAACACATGCAAAATGTTCGATATTTGTACAAATTGTTTTATCGCTAGTGGGTTATTTCCTTACTAATTCATTGGCTATTACTTATAAGCAGTATTAACTGCTATGGCGTAGAGGAAAGGCAATGGCAAACATATCACATGGGGTTTATCGGCTAGTAAAAAAAGGCTATATCATTGAGGTCGCATTATCAGGCGCTTTTAATGAATTTGGTGCAATTGATTGGACTGAAGCCGTTAAAGAGGCTATTGCGAGTTATCATGGCAAACCTTTTGCCATTTTAATGGATTTAACGCAAGCGCAAGGCGCTACGCCAGAAGCCTTTGAGGTAGGAGAGCGCTATAACGAATGGTTAAATACACAAAATTTAGTGGCTAAAGCGGTTGTTTATGGTTCTCATGTACTCAAAGATATAGAGCTTAATATTGTCAAGGCGAAAAAGAAACAGCACCTTAAAAACTTTGATGATATAGAGCAGGCAAGAGCTTGGCTAAAAGTACAATTTTAGCCACTGTAAGCTCGATTACTGATTATCTTCTAATACTGTTGTGTCACTCAACCAAGTACAAATCACTTTTGTTGCTTGCTCTACCCCAGTTCGCTTTAAAGATGAAAAGGCTTGTACGCTAATATCCGCATTGAGTTCAGCCAATTTTTTACGCACCTTTAGCACTTCTGCACTGCGTTTGCCTTGTGATAATTTATCAGCTTTGGTTAGCAATACTAATACGGGTAATTCAGACTCTGCAGCCCAATAGATAAGATCTTTATCTAAATCTTTTAATGGATGACGAATATCCATCAATACAACTAAGCCCTTTAAGCTTTCACGCTGTTGTAAATACTCACCCAAAGCTTTTTGCCATTTTTGTTTCATCGCCAGAGGTACTTTAGCAAAACCATAGCCGGGTAAATCAACTAATCGGCGATCATTACCAAGGTCAAACACATTGATTAATTGAGTGCGACCAGGAGTTTTACTGGTACGAGCAAGGCTTTTTTGGTTGGTGAGTGTATTTAAAGCACTCGATTTTCCTGCGTTTGAGCGACCAGCAAAGGCAACTTCTATACCCGTGTCAGCTGACAGTTTACTGATATCAGGAGCACTGGTTGCAAAAGTGGCTTGATTTAAATTAATGGTAAATGTAGACAAAAGTAATATCCAAAACTAAAGCAGAAAAAGCTATTATAACTTTTTTAATAAAATTAGTGAATTTTCGTAGAGTTTTTTACTAGTCTTATTACATGATATTAAGAATCATGTAAAATATGAGTATAATTTCTATCAAATCTTTTTATAAAGGTTTAATTCATTTAATAACAGAGAATAATTCAAATGAAAAAAATATTTTTTTCACTATTGTTAGGACTAGGTTTGGTTCATGGTACTGCAATGGCACAAGGTGATGCTGCTGCGGGTAAAGATAAATCAATGTTGTGTGCAGGTTGTCATGGAGCAACGGGAAAAAATCCAAGCCCAATTTACCCTGATTTAGCAGGGCAACATGCACAATATATTGTGAAGCAGTTAAAAGCATTTAAATCGGGTGAGCGTACTGATCCTGTTATGGCTCCAATGGCGGCTAATTTATCAGAGCAAGACATGGAAGATCTTGCGGCCTACTTTGCTAGCCAAAGTCGTACCGCAGCGCAAAGTCAAGATACCGCCACAACCGCAACTGCAAGTGCGCCAGTAACGGTTGCCACTAAACCTACTTTTGTCGCTGATGCCGCTGCAGGTAAAACACTGTATGAAAATGGTGATGAATCTCGAGAGCTAGGTGCTTGTATTGGTTGTCACGGTAAAGAAGGGCACAGTGAAGTACTTATTTATCCCAATTTATTTAAACAATATCCTGAGTATATTGAAAAGCAATTACGTGCTTTTAAAGATGGCTCTCGTATAGATGTAGTAATGAATAAATTTGCAGGAGTGCTCACCGAAGAAGAAATTAAAAATATTGGTGCTTATTTTGCCAACCCAGAAGCGATGGCGAGTATCAAAGCTAAGCATGTTGCGAAGGCAAGCGTTTCATCAGAAGCGGTAAATGCTGGTAAAGCAAAAGCGGGTGTCTGTGCTTCATGTCATGGCGCTGATGGTAATAGCATGGTGGCAATGTATCCTAAATTGGCTGGCCAAAGTAGTGAATATTTAGTGAAGCAATTAACTGAATTTAAAAATGGTACACGTAAAGATCCTGTGATGGCTGGTATGGCTGCAGCGTTATCGGCACAAGATATTCAAGACCTTGCTAGTTACTTTTCGGCTCAAAAAATGACAGATGGTGTGAAAGAAGTTAATGAGCTTGGCAAAGCATTGTATTTAGGTGGTGACAAAAAACGCGGTATAACCGCTTGTGTTGCATGTCACGGTATTAACGGTAAAGGTATGGCAAAGGCGGGCTTTCCTGCCGTTGCTAACCAACATGTTGATTATTTAAAAGGTCAACTTGTTAAATTTAAGTCGTTAGCTCGTGCAAACGATAATAATGCCATTATGCGTAGCACGACAAAGAAAGTGACAGAGCAAGAAATGCAAGCACTGGCGGAATATATGTCTTCATTATAGTAAGAGGTTATTAATATTTTAAAAAAGCAGCATTTTCGCTGCTTTTTTATCGCCTTAAATATAGTGCTCTCAGTTGTTTGCCTATAATTTACGCTGTAGAATAGCGGCAGTTTTAATAACGCAGAGAATGAATCCGCATGAAAAAAATTATTTTATCCGTATTATTGACCCTTGGTTTATCAACAACTGTTTCTGCTGCTGAAGGTAATGCCGAAGTGGGTAAAGACAAGTCTGCAATGTGTGCAGCTTGTCATGGTGTTGATGGTAATAGTCTTGTTCCTATGTATCCTAAGTTAGCAGGTTTAAGTGCTAACTATATTGTGAAGCAATTAACGCAATTTAAAGATGGAACTCGTCAAGACCCAGTAATGGCGGGTATGGCGGCGGCATTGTCTGCGCAAGATATGGCTGATTTAGCGGCTTATTATTCATCACAAAAGCGCACTGAAAGCGCTGGTACTGAAACTGCATTGGGTAAAGACCTTTACCTTGGTGGTAATAGTGAAAATGCAGTTACTGCGTGTGTAGCTTGCCATGGCCTTAAAGGTAAAGGTATGGCAGCAGCGGGGTTTCCTGCTATCGCTTCACAAAATGCTGAATATATTAAAATTCAATTAGAAAAGTTTCGCTCAGGCGCGCGTGCCAATGATAATAATGCCATGATGCGTAATGTTGCTTTAGGTTTAAGTGATGATGAAATCAAAGCATTATCACAGTACATTGCTTCATTAAAATAATACCAGTCCTATTAAGTAAATGATCTAAAATTTACGCAAGAAAAATGATGGTTAGCAAGGCTTGAATTTTGTAAGTAGTATTCTACTTACAAAATTCATAACGAAGCTAGGTATTATTTTAACCTGCAAGGTTGAGCAGTTATTTATTAGGGTTGGTATAAGTGCTATTAATACCCGCTTTGTCGCGAAATAATTGATGGTACACTTCCATTTTGCTGATAACGCGGCTTGTTACAAAAGCTATTTGGTGATCAAAAGGCAGCGTGCTCACTCTCAACAAGGACAATTAATGTCTAGAACTATCAGTAAAGTAGCAAAAGAAATAGGGATCAATATTGAAACTGTGCGTTTTTATGAACGTAAAGGGTTAATAAAACAACCCGCTAAACCTTTACAGGGTTATAGACAATACCCAACAGAAACAGTAGATAGAATTCGTTTTATAAAACGCTCGCAAGAGCTGGGTTTTACTTTAAAAGAAATAGAAGGTTTACTTGCGCTGAGTGATGCTCCTTGTCGCCAAGTTGAAGAATTAGCTCAAAAGAAACTCATTGCCGTTCAAAAAAAACAAAACGACTTATTGCGATTAGAAAAAGCGCTTTTAGAGCTCTTGAGTCAGTGTCAGAATAATAAAGATAATACTCACTGCCCAATTATTGAATCCTTACAACCTAACTTATAACAACGCTTTTACTTACTTATTTTTACCTCGCTGAAAAATACCATATTTCATGGAACTTCCGCTTATTTACACAGAATGAATCGGGCTTCTTGCGCAATGACAGCGGATGGAACCCTACATATTTCCAAAAATAACATTTATTTTAATAAAAATTACTTGACTCAGTACTTTGGTACGGAGTTTATGCTTGTTTCATAACTTAACGAGGTATCCTTATGAATAGTAAAGAATCAAACCTTCCGATAATAGGAGGCATTATCGCAGCAATAGGTGCAGGTATATGTTGTGTTGGCCCTCTAATATTGCTGTTATTAGGCGTAAGCGGCTCTTGGATTGTAAATTTAACTACCTTTGAACCTTATCGTCCCATTTTTATTATTTTTGTTGCATTGTTATTTAGTTACTCCGGATGGAAAATTTATCGTCCTGTTGAAGCGTGTGAGCCGGGAACAGCTTGTGCAGTTCCCGCAACACAAAAACGTCGTAAGCTTATATTTTGGCTTAGCGCAATAACCGCGATGGTATTAGTTACCAGTAATTACTGGATACTTTTAATCGCTTAATTATTCACTAATACATTCATTTAACCAATTATTGTTACTTAGGAATTTAAAATGAAAAAATTACTCTTAATCTCTTTGCTTTCACTTGCTAGCATCAGTGCTTTTGCGGGTATTAAAACTGTTACGCTTGATGTACCCAACATGACGTGTGTGACTTGCCCTATCACCGTTAAGTATGCATTAAATAAAGTGGATGGTGTTATAAAAACAGAAGTCACCTTTAAAACCAAATCAGCGGTTGTATCTTATGATGATGCAAAAACTAATGTTGATGCGCTAATAAAAGCAACGACTAATGCAGGTTACCCGTCGACATTAAAAAAATAGAGGTAGTTATGTTCAACCCTTTAAATTTTATGACTCGCGTTAGCGATGAATCTTTTTGGGGTGGTTTAGTCACTGTCAATGTCATCGTAGCTTACTTGGTTCAGTTGGAGCTATATTAGTTTTATTGTCGTTATACCCTAGGTTTTAGTGTGGCTGGAGTACGTATGCTACTTATACATAATTAGGATTAATGGTTGCAGTTTCAATAGGGGATATGGTTTTGCCCGCCAATAAACGCTGTGATGATGAAACGTGCACAGCTTAAATTGAAAATAAATAATTAAGGCAGTATACATGTTAAATATCAATGAAGAAAATTGCTGTTCGTCTAATTCCACAGAGCAATCTAAACAATTGCAAGTTGCGATAATAGGTAGTGGTTCTGGCGCCTTTGCTTGTGCTATTAAGGCAGCTGAAGGTGGAGCTAGAGTCACTATTATTGAAGGTGCTGATGTTATTGGTGGCTGTTGCGTTAATGTTGGTTGTGTACCTTCAAAAATACTTATTCGTGCCGCGCAATTAGCGCACCAACAACGAAATAATCCTTTTGAAGGTCTTGAAAATACTCACCCTCAAATAAGTCGTGCTCTGCTATCTCATCAACAAACTGCGCGAGTTGAAGAACTTCGAACCGCTAAGTATCAAAGCATATTAAAAAATAACCCAGCTCTAACGCTTTTAAAAGGTTATGCACGTTTTAAAAATGAAAATACTTTACGGGTTAAAAAAGCTGATGGCAGCGAAGAAGAAGTGATTGCTGATCGCATCTTAATTGCAACAGGATCTACGCCTTCTATTCCACTGATTAAAGGATTAACCGATACACCGTATTGGACTTCAACGGAAGCCTTATTTGCTGAAAAATTACCGACAAGTTTAATTGTTATAGGCTCTTCTGTTATTGCGTTAGAGATTGCTCAGGCTTACGCACGTTTAGGTAGTCAAGTCACTGTGTTAGCACGTCATACCTTACTGTATAAAGAAGATCCCTTATTAGGAGAAAAACTTACTGAGTGTTTTGAAAAAGAAGGCATTCGCGTGTTAAATAACACGCAAGCAAGCCGCGTTAGCTATGATGGCAAAATATTCTCATTAGACACTAATGAGGGAGTACTAACAGCTGATAGATTACTTATCTCTACCGGCCGTCATGCTAATACGGCTCAGCTTGGCTTAGAAAATGCTGGGGTTAAAACACAAAAAGATGGTGCAATTATAGTTAATAATAGAATGGAAACGTCAAAGGCTAACATTTATGCCGCAGGTGATTGCTCAAATATGCCACAATTTGTTTATGTTGCTGCCGCTGCAGGAAGTAGAGCCGGTATCAATATGACAGGTGGTGATGCAAAACTTGACTTATCAACTATGCCAGCGGTTATCTTCACAGATCCACAAGTGGCAACGGTAGGATTAACACAAGAGCAAGCCATAGCCGATGGGTTTGATGTGATTAGTCGTGTGTTAGGTATGGAAAATGTGCCACGCGCATTAGCTAATTTTGAAACAGATGGGTTTATTAAGCTAGTCGCAGACAAAACAACGGGTAAACTCCTTGGTGCACAGATACTCGCGCATGAGGGGGGTGAATTGATCCAAAGTGCAGCTCTGGCTATTTATAATAATATGACGGTAGATGATCTTGCCAATCAATTGTTTCCTTATTTAACTATGGTTGAAGGCTTGAAACTCTGTGCACAAACTTTCACCAAGGACGTTAAAGAGCTATCTTGCTGTGCAGGGTAATCTCTGTTTAAACATACTAATAGAATGAGACAGCTAAGATATAAAGCATTCGATAAAAATCAGTATTTTTGTTCTTTATAAAAAAGACTAATACCGCTTTCGAGGAAATGAGCATAAAATACCTTAATAAATCGTCAAAAAATATTGTATAAATTCAATTATAGCTGTTAGAGTAGCTATTGAATGATAGATAAGGAGATCTGGTTAATAAAAATAATAAATGCTGGTGTTAGCGTGTTTGACAACTGGCAAGAGAAACAAAAATGCTTTGCCAAGACGAGTATAAATCTGCGACTAAATATAGTGAGCTAACTTTAAAGCTTTTAGCTCAGCATCATTTAGCCCCTAGCCCTATCAATTACTCGGTTATCTATTTATTAGTGACTAACCGCCATGCACAACTTGCTGCTGATATTAATGTGCAATTAGCCAATAATAACACCCTTGACAGTGTTTTTATTGAAATGATGTTTGATAAACACTTAACTCAAAGCCAGCAATTTGATCAAAACTTTTTAGAGCCTTTGTTAGGCTCGTTATCAAGTACAGTTGAGCTTATCAATGATCAGGTTGATAGTGGTCGTAAAATTTCATCTAACCTTGAAAAAGTCGATCTTGCCTTATCAAAAAATAAGTTTCATCAGCCTTTACAAGATGTGGTTAATTACCTCATTCATACGGTGAAAGACTCTCGTGAACAACAGATTTTTTTATCACAAGAGCTTGCCAAAACCACCAATGAAGTTAATCATCTGAAATCTAAATTAAGAGAAACCAAACAAGAAGCAGTGCTAGATGCGTTAACCGGGTTACTTAATAGACGTGGCAGTGAAGAAAAATTAAAAGGGCTGGCGTTAACTGAAACACACTCATCATTGATGATTGATATTGACCACTTTAAAAACTTTAATGATCAGTTTGGTCACTTTATTGGCGACAGAGTATTACAAAAAGTAGCGCATGTAATTAAAGACAGTGTTAGTAGTAATGATATTACGGTACGTTTTGGTGGCGAAGAGTTTTTAGTGGTTTTAGTGAATAAAGCGAAGAGTGAAGCTAGTTTGGTCGCAGAAAAAATCAGACAAACCGTTAATCAACTTAAACTAATACAGCGACGAGCCAATGTTACTTTACCTAGAATATCAGTGTCTATTGGTATTGCTGAAGTAGAAAATGATTCTAGTTGGGATGAGCTCTTTAAGCGTGCAGATGAAGCCTTATACGTTGCAAAACATCGTGGACGAAATCGTTGTATTTTAGCCTAGAGCAACGTTTGTTTATCATTTCTACTACGTTGTCGTCTGCTTGTGTGGAATAAACACACCACATAGACTCCGTCTTGCATAAATACCAAATAAACTGTTGCAAAAACATATTCCAAAGATAAACACATCCTAATATTTATCACGTTGTTTGAATGATAAATGATAATGATGTTGTAAAACTACTCGTTATTTAAAAGCAAAAAGATAACTAGAAAGTGCCAAATTTTACGCTATGCACAAGATAGTTATCTTTTTTATGTTTAAAGTAAGTGAGTATTTACTCTTTTGATGATTCAGAACTTTCTTCGTTTTTTTCTTGCTCTTTCTCTTTTTGATGATCTTCACCACCGCATCCGCCACAACAGCCCATGCTTTACTCCTCATAAATAAGTGAAACAAAATAGAGTCATTAATTTGCATTAATTAACGTCACTCTACGTAAATTAGATAATACTTGATTATTTTACTCGGGTATTGATCGAGATCAAGCTATAGCTTGCTATGACTGATATTACTTGGGAGTGACTTTATAGGCACAACGTCTTGCACCCTCAATGATATGCTCCTCACGACTAATGTCTGCAACATCGGCAAGTAAGGATTGAAATAATGCTAATTCTGAACGACAAAAACTTAAGCATTTGCTTGCCGCAGCGCAAATAGGGCAGTGGTTTTCAATTAGCCAAAATAGTCCATTATCTTCAATAACCTTAGCCATATAGCCTTCGTCTGAGCGTAATTTTGCTAATGCAGTAAGTTTATCTTGAATGGTGAATTTATCAGCCAAGGCTATTTGGTAATTAGCTAATGAAGTGGCTTCTCGGTGAGCAATCAGTTGATCTAAACCTTGCTCACCAAAAATACTTTTTACTGAATCAATAAGCTGTACGGTTAATTCTTCATGGCGATCATCAAAGCGGTTATTGCTTTTAGGTGTTAACGACCAATAACGCGTTGGCCTACCACGTGGGGCTTTTTTGTCTTCAAAAACGACTTCGCCACTTTCTTCTAACGCTTGTAAGTGCTGACGAATACCCATAGTTGTTAGCCCTAATTCTTGAGCTAATCGTTTTGCAGTTAATTCGCCTTGTATTTTTAATAGCTGAATAATTTTATCGTTTGTTTTCATGTTAACTCCATGCGCGATAACCCGATTCTAGCGTGTTTTACAATTAAGTAAACTTTTTAATTTATATTATTACTTGACAATGTTTAATAAACTATTTACTTTATAAAATATTAAGTAAATAAAAACATTTACTTATTCTATAAGGAGTTTAACCATGTTACATTTTGAACATATTAATATTGCTGTAAAAGATCTACCGTTAAGTTTAAAATTTTATCAAGCCGCCTTTCCTCATTGGTTTATTCGCGGGGGAGGAGAAAGAGAATGGTACGGTAAATTAAGTCGCTGGGTACACTTTGGTGATGATTATCAATATATTGCTTTTAATGATTTTGGTGAAGGTGAAAATAGAGATCTCACCAGCCATCAAGTTGGTCTTGCACATTTTGCATTTGTTACCAATAACTTATCTGCATTAATTGAAAGACTAGCACAGGCAGGTTTTAACGTTGCACAACAAGGGGAAGATAATCCATATCGTTATAATGTTTATTTTATTGATCCTGATGGTTTTGAAGTAGAGTTTGTTGAATATAAAACTGATCTTCCTACTTTACGCAATCAATATGATACTAGTTCTGTTAAGTTAGGTTAGTTAACTTTGCTGTAAGCTTTGCCACCAAGTATTAAACAGTAGTGCGGCAATTATCCACATCATTAAGCCAATTAAAGCGTCAACTATTCTTTGTATGCTAGGTTTATTCAGTTGTGTTGATAATTTAGCCGCCGCTAAAGCTAAGGTTAAAAACCATGTCATTGAAGCCAATATGGCGCCAGCAATAAAATAGTACTGTTGAGTGTTTTTATATTGCCCGCCAACGCTACCGATAATCATCACGGTATCAATATAAACATGAGGATTAAGAAAGGTTACTAAAAATCCAAGCACCACGACTCGCCGTAGTGAAACTTGTGTTAAGTAGCTAATTTTTTTATTATTTTTATGGCAGATTGCATTTTTAAAAGCGCTGAATCCATAAGTACATAAAAATATAATGCCAGCCCAAGTTAGTAAATTAAAGATAAGTGGGTCTGTCGCGAGTAATAAACTTCCGGTTAATACCCCTAACGTAATTAACAAGGCGTCGTAGCAGATAAATAAACAAGCGCTGATAAGGTGATGTTGCTTGTTGATAGCTTGTTTTAATAACAGTGCATTTTGACTACCAATAGGCATAATAGTGCCTAATGCTAGCACAAACCCTTTTATGAAAATCAACAACCCCACCTTTTTCTCCTACAACTGGCTTTTAAATTAATGAGGCATTTTGCCGCAAAAATATGCTTTAATATAATTAATAAAAGTAAACCTATATTAGAAAAATTAATGAGCAAGTTAGATTATAAACTCTTGAATGCGTTGGCGAGCGTAGTTGAATTACAAAGTTTTGAGTTGGCAGCCAAACAGTTATTTATTACACAATCAGCTGTTTCTCAACGCATAAAACAACTTGAAGAAAGTGTTGGTCAACCCGTTTTAATTCGCCGTCAACCACTTGAGGCCACGACTACTGGTAAGGCGTTGCTTAAACACTATCAGTTAGTACAACAACTTGAAAATGATCTACTGCCAGAAATTTTGCCTGAACAGCCTCATAAGCCCATTAAAATAACGCTTGCCGTAAATGCTGACAGTTTAGCTACTTGGCTAATTGAAGCGTTATCACCTTTATTATCAACACAATTAATTGAATTAGATTTATTAATTGAACACGAAGAAAGAACAATAGAAAAGCTCAAGTCAGGTGAAGCTATTGCGGCCGTAAGTACAGTGGCTAAACCGTTAAGCGGTTATCGTGCAATAAAACTGGGAAAAATTCGTTACTTACTGGTGGCTTCAAAAAGTTTTAAAGCACGTTACTTTGCTCATGGTGTTAACCAAGAATCGTTAAAAATGGCACCTGCTGTTAGCTTTGATCACAAAGACAATATGCATGTACGCTTTATTGCTCAGCATTTTCAATTAGCGGCAGATGAATATTATTGTCATAGTGTGCGTTCATCAGAAGCTTTTGTTGCTATGGCAAAACAAGGTGTCGCTTATTGTCTGTTACCTGAATTACAAATTAGAGATTTACTTGCTCGTGGTGAATTAGTTAATTTATGTGCTGATAAGCAACTGGTTGAAACCTTATATTGGCATTATTGGCTTTTATCAAAAGGTGTTTATCAAAAATTGTCAGCACAAGTGATAAACCACGCCCAGCAAATATTAGGTTAAAAAGATGTTTTTATTTTGTTATTATTGGCGGCTTAATTGTGTATTCTTGGAATATATGGGTTTTATGAATAAGGAATGTTATGTCTGATTCTGATCTAGAAGAAAATGTATTTGCGGCGCCACAAGCAGAGCTAACCGACGGTGCCGATAAAGAAAAATTAGTGTTACAATTTGAGCGTATTTCTGCTTGGTTTGTCTTTTTTATTGGTTTGATCACCTTAGGTATATATAATGTTTATTGGTTATATTCACGCACACTCATTGCCAATAATTTAGCAAAAGAACATAAGATTAATGTTAACTGGCTGTACAGTTATATAAGCTTATTTGCCATTAATTTAGTGGCTAGTTTTGCAGGGTTAGAAACATTAGCTTTGATTGTGCAGGTGATCAATTTTGTTGTTTACATTGTGTTGGTTTTTTCAATGCGTCGCGCATTTATTGAGATTATTAATGCGGGTAGTGAAAATTATACCCACCTAAATGGTATTTTAACTTTTCTTTTTAGCTCTATTTATTTTCAGTACAAAATTAATGAAGCTATCGATAGACAAAAGTAGCAATACAGTCTAATACTTGTTATAGCAGGGCTTTATGCCTTGCTATAACATGCCTGAATGTTTCACGTTTAGGTAGGTATTAATAACGTAAGGCAGCAAATGTTCGGGTTGTGAGTCTACACACAAAATTCCTTCTTTCGCTAAGCGCTTTAAATTTGCTTGAAAACTATTCTGTAATGCTAGAGCTGCACAATAGCTGTTGGCATCATCAACATTTTTTATCTCGCTAGCTATGGTTTCACTAATGGCTTGGTTTTTAATATTGATCAGTGCCACTAAATGATGCTGCTGTAATTTTTTTAATGCAGGTAATAAATCACTAATATCTTGGTCATTCAAGGTTGTTACTAATAATACCAAGGCGCGTTTACTGCGTTTTTTGAGTAAGTTGCTCACCGCTTGTTGATAATCGCTGGCGCTTTCATCAGGGTGCAGATCATAAAAATGATTCATCACACGAGAAACATTTTGTGCGCCTTTTACTGCAGGTAGCCAACGCTCTTGCTGATTAAAACTTTGCATACTAAACCAGTCACCCTGTTTTAATACGGTATGACTTAGCATAAGTAAGGCATTGAGCGCTGCATCAAAGTGGCTGCCCTGTTGTGTGCTAATATTCATGCGTATGCCCGCATCAAGCATAACTATAATGTGTTGATTTTGCTCTTCTTGATACTCTTTTGAGATAAGCTTTTGTCGTTTACTGGTGGCTTGCCAGTCAATTTGACGAATACTGTCTCCTTGGCGATACTCTCGTAATTGATGAAACTCAATGCCCTGACCACGTTTTTTTAATTGTTTTAAACCATTGATGGGCAGATTAGCAACCCCTTTTAAGCTTTGCTGTTGATTTAAACGATTAAAGTTGGGGTAAATTTTTACTTGCTCTTGATTATTTGCTAACCAATAGCTTTGCCACAAGCCTCGTGGCGAGTTAACACGTATTTCACTCGGACCAATATTAGCCGCACCTCTTTTTAGGGCTTTTAATTGATATTGTACTTTTACTTTTTCATGACCATTGAGGGTGATTGCCTTATTTAGCCCTCTACATTCAAAGCGATTATCAAGGTGCTCTGCCAAGTAAAAAGTACAAGGCTTATTACTTGAGTTCGTGACGATAAGCTCAACATTATGCCAATGATTAAAGCTAAAGTTGTTGATCAATAAACGTTGTATTGCTAAGGCTGTTTTTTGTTTTGCATGAAAAAAATCTTGCAAAGTAACCAGTGCTAGTATGGCAGCAAGGAAATAAAAAACATTATCAATAATAGCGTGTTCACTCATCAATAATTTACTCATAACCAGTGCAATGCACAGTATGACTAAATATTTAATTAATGTGAGTGAGGGTCTTATTGCTGTAATTTTCATTGATTAAGCTCTTGGGGCTTCAACACTCGTTAATAGCTGTTCAATCACTTGTGCCTGATTAACACCCTCAAGCTCAAGTTCAGCAGATAAAATTAAGCGGTGACGTAATATATTCGGAGCAACAAATTTTATATCGTCAGGGATCACAAAATCTCGGCCATTCATCAAGGCTATTACTTTGGCGGTTTTGAGCATATTAATACTTGCTCTTACGCCTGCACCGTGCAATACCCCATGCCATTGACGAGATTGTCTCGCTATTTCAACCGCATAATGGTAAAGCTGTTCGTCAACTAAAATATTGCGAGCAAGTTGTTTAATTGCTTCAATGGCTGTGCTATCGACAATACTGGCTAAATCATCTACTTTTTTCTCATTACTTTGCATTTCTGTATTGAGTTTTAGTAAATCAACTTCTGCTTGTTGTGATGGATATTCCAGCGCAATTTTCATCATAAAGCGATCTAATTCAGCCTCTGGTAACGGGTACGTGCCTTCTTGATCAAGGGGGTTTTGTGTGGCAAGTACCATAAAAGGTGAGCTAATTGCCGTGGTGGTACCATCAATCGTTATTTGTTGCTCTTGCATGACTTCAAGCAAGGCTGACTGTGTTTTTGCTGGCGCACGGTTAATTTCATCTGCCAGTAAAATATTGGTGAAAGCGGGCCCTTTTTTCATTTTAAATTCGCCGCTTTTCATATCATATAAACTGTGGCCAAGCACATCAGCAGGCATGAGATCTGGCGTAAATTGCACGCGGGCAAAGTTAATAGATAAACTTTTAGCAAGCGCTCTTACCAGTAAGGTTTTACCTAAGCCGGGTACCCCTTCAAGTAAAATATGCCCACCCGCAAATAATACGGTTAAGGTATTTTCAATAACACTATCTTGGCCAACTAATACACGTTGTATATTAGCTTTTATTTCATTAACTTGCTCTGCTGCCTGAGCAATGGTTAGTGTTGGTTCGGTAGCGCTCATAATGCTTTCCTTAATGCTTTAAATAATTGAATATATTGAATGCGTGCGTGTGCTTGTTTGGGGATATCTTGTGTTAGTAATTGTTTAATGGTGCTGATATCTTTACCCGTTAGCTGCGATAATACTTGAGCTTTTTCATGGTTTGACATCTTTTTATAGTGAGAATTTCTATTTGCTATTGCTTGCTCTAAGTCAAGCAGTAGCGCCTTTTTCAGTTGTTGATCATGATAAGCATAAAGGAAGTTTCCCATTGCCCTAATATGATCTTTAAATAAGCTTTTGTTTTCATTTATTGGGGTAACAGCAGAGCCAAAACGAATAGCTAAATACCAAATTGAAGCTATCATCGCTACTACAATTAATAAAATGGCTAACCAAGACCATTGCCATAATTTAATTAACCAGTTTGAGGTTTTGAAACTAGGTAAATAATAAAGGTGATCATTTTTCCCAACTAACCACAGTAAAAAAGCGCCGTGATCTAAATGCTTGAGACTTTGTGTTGATAAAGCATAAATACTGGGTAAAAAGGTGATAAAGCCTTGTTGATAGTTTGTATCACAAATTAAAATAATATTTTCATCGAAATCAGCATTGGCATTTTCAGTTACGATATCATCTTTGCTTTTGCTCTTATCTACTACCACTTTGTTTTTGATTAAATAATGGCTTTTACCAGAACAACGACTAAAAGAATAAGTAAAGGGTTGATAAAGCGACAGTGTCTGCTGTTGCTCTTTTAATTGTGTATTGGCTTGCGGTTTACTGAGTATGTAATAGGGGGGATTGTATAAATCTTCATTATTTTGTACTGCTAATTCAAGTACATCAAGTAAAGAAGTGTTGATATCTATATTGAGTGCACTACGTTGTGGCGATAAAACATAAATTAAATGTCCACCTGAGGCTACCCATTCAAGTATTGCTGCTTCTAACTGGGGGTGTTCAAGTAGCGCTGCTTCGTCAATCATTAAGCTGGTATTATGGTTTAAGGTAATTTTATTATTTTGTAAAATTGAATCAGCTGACTTTAAGCGAGTAAAGCTGATGTTATGCTTTTCAAGCAATAGCTTTGCTGCTAATAAGGGCTCTTCTTTTGCGGCTTGTGATAAGCCTACTTCTAGTTCAACTTTTTCCCATTTTACCACTAAGGTTAAGTAAGCAATTAGCACACTAATTGCCAAGATCAATGTACCTATAATAAAGTGTTTTTTATTCATGTAATGGCTCACCCGCAAGTTGAGTAAAGTCATCGATAAGCTGTTTTATTTGCTGGTGTGTTACTTTTTTATGTGCCCAAGCTTGCTGTATCCAACATAAAAACAAATGTTGATAAAGCGGGTGTTGCTCATTGGGTAAGACAGCAAGTAAAGCTTGCTCGCACTCTTTTTCTGTCATCGATTTTTGACAGTGAAATGCTGATTTTTGCTCTGCAAGCTGTAAGGCAAAATTGAGTAAATACATTAAAGCTTGGCGATAATGCTCCTTTGCTAATGCTTGTTTGGCTGCTGCTAGCAAGTCGTCAGGCCAATGCTGCTGCGGAGCATCAGCAAAAAAAAGTGGTAATTGGGGGGCGTTGTCTGTACTTGTTGTTTGTACATAACGAGAAAACCATTTACCGCGAGAAAGGTAAAGTTGTTTAACAACCCAATAAACTAAAAAGCCAACAATAATCCACATTAAATAACCAAGTAAAGGACCGAGTTTTGCGAGTAAGGCGAAAAAAGCTTTAATCGTTTTAAGCCAACTGGGTAGATCAGTTTGTTCTTCTTTTGTGATTGGCTTCCAAGTGGTTTGTTTTTCGATTAATTGATTTTCTTCATAAATACTCTCAACGTCTGCTTTAATTTTTTGCAATTTCTCACTGTAGTCATTGCTGGTTTGAGTCATTTCGGTGGCATAACTTGGTTGAGGAGTTGTCATGGTTAAAACAAGGATAAAAGCTAATACTGCCACTGATGAAAAACGGCTAGCAATGCGTTTAAAGGTTAGCTCTATATCCCAAGCTTCAAGTTGTATGCGGGCATTTAAATACATCAAAAAGCCTCCCGTTACAAAATAGGGGGCAATTATAGTAATACTAATTAAATAGCTGATTAAGTATATTAATTCAGCGGTATGATTACTCAAGGCATTTTGGAAAAACTGACTATCAAAACTAATACCTGCGGGTACAAAATTAAAGGCAATGAGTAATAAAACCAGTGTTAATAGCATTTCTAAATGAACGCACAATAACATCCATAGGGTTTGCTTATGTTTTATGCGGGTTTTTAATAAATTTTTGCGACTGATGGCTGCAATACCCGCTTGTTTTTCAAGTTGTTCAACGGGTGATAAATAAGCGCGATTTGGACTAAAGCGGTAAAGCGTTAACATTTTAATAATATTAACAATACCTAACTGTTTTAGTGACTTTAATGCTTGCCAAGTAGTACAAGGTTGATGAAAACATTGCTTTGATAAATAAGTGAGTAAAGGGCGCTCAAAAAGAGGTTTACACCACCATACCAGTAAAGATGTTGTTGAAATGGAAAAGCATAACAAGCTCACTAATGCAATAGGTAGCATTGTGGCTAAATAAATTTTAACTAAGCTAAAAAAGTTTTGTTTAACCACAAGCTGCGTTAAATCGAAAACTTGCCAAGGACTTCTTGGTTGGGCGACAAAAGCGAGTTTGTTAAGTTCCATAACGGCTACCTTTATATAAGCGCTGTAATACGTAAAACCAACCGATTGAACCTACAATGTATTTTATTATTGAAGGCATATCACGAGACGACCAAAAAGCTTCAATAAAGGCTGCAAGCACTAACATAAGAAAAGCTCCAACAATAAGAGGTAATACACTCTCACCTGCTTTTTTTAGTGCGTAAGCACGACTAAATTTTCCTGGATTTAGCAGCTTATAACCGAGTTTACAGCCTGCTGCTCCAGCAATAATAATTGCGGTAAGTTCAAATGAACCATGAGTGATAACAAAAGAGAAAAAGGGATCAGTGTAGCCCACGTTAACAATATGTGCCGATACTGCACCAAAATAAAAACTATTAAAAAGTAGTGGTAGTAAAGCACCAATACAAAATAAAGCCCCACCAGCAAACATTTGAAAAGCAATACCAATGTTATTGTATATATAAACGCCAAACATTAGTAAATCTGAATCGGCTAGGCGAGCTACTGACTGTACACTACCACTAGGATCATACATCTCCTCTAGGTTTCTTACACTGGCAACGTCTAAAAAATGATAAACCGCTTCGGGATCAGCAATAACCCAACTAAAAGCGATAAAGGCTAAACCCCAAAAAGCGATTAAGGCAGCCCAGATGTAATAGCGGTTTTCATACAAGGCTTGTGGAAAGGTTTGTTTAAACTGCACGATAAGTTGCTTAAAGCTAATACCTTCGTTTTGGTAGAGACAGGCTTGCCCTAATTGCACTAATTTATTGAGTTTATCAACTAAAGCGGGAGAATAATGACGGCTGCGAGCGATTGCTAATTCTCCACAAATACGACGATATTGCTGAGGAAAGTCGCTCGGAAAAGTTTGTTCTTGGTGCTGACAAAGATCTTCAAACCATTGCCAACGTTCATTATTTAAACGCACAAATTGATTTTGCTTCATATTGTTTGTCCAGCATAATAGTTGGCAATCTCTTTAAGCTTTAAACTAGCTTCTTCGCCCGAAACACCAAGAGGTTTTGCTAAAATATTGGCTAGTTCTGCTTGTCGAGCCGGAGAAAGCTGGTGGCTACGTTCTGCAAAAGCTAGAATAGCTTGTTGTTCTGGTGTTGAAAGATTAAAACTAGGCGGTGTTATCGCAATATTCGTGTTTGGTGCTGCTTTATGTATTATTGTACTCTCTTGATAAACGACAAGCGTACCTGCGGCCCAATCACCAATACGTTTAAACTCTTTATTTGCAGCCATCACAATGATGCCCAAAGCATAACCAAAGGGAAAAGCATCTGCGGGGCGCAATAAATTTCGTAAAATAATTTGATTTAATCGTGCGGGTAAGCCGTTGTCTTGAATAACACGTAAATTAAGCTTTTTTTTGCCATAGGTTTGGCCATATTTAGCTTCGAAATAGATGTAATAACCCCAAGAACTTATAAAGTAAAGGAGTAATAAAATACCTTCTCCTGATTTACCGAAAGCGCTTAAAGCAAAGCCGCAAGCGATCATAATGATTGCTCGAATAGCAAAATCAATTAAATAGGCGATGATACGCGCAGAAATTCCCGCAGGGATCAAATTAATGCTGACCCCTTCAGGGAGAGGCCGATATACTTTATTGTCTAAGGTTTGATTGGACATTATTTATAATATAACGTTATGGCTGATTAACACTAAAATATCAATGCGTTAATACGCTTTTAGAGAAAGGTTAAGCATGAGATTATTATGTTTATTATGCCATTGTTTATTGCTGCAATATAACAACTGCATAGCAGCTATAGCTAACCATCGGCTAATAATCATACGTCCTTGCCTTTTATGCTAAAGAGTTAGTTACTTACAAGCGCAGGAATAGCAATAGCGGCTACAATACCCAGCCCAAAGATACCTACTACAATTAAAACGCCCCAAAAAGACCATTTTTTCTGTACTTGCTGAAAGTGTTCAACACTGTCCCAACGTTTATTTTGCCACGCCCACTGGCGACCTTTTATACCGAGAACTATCGCCATAATAAAGCCAACATAAGGTAGTAAGGCGATTAAGCCTATCCATGTTCTATTGCCAATAGCCCATATCCAACTTAATAAAAAAGCTCCCCAGCTCCAACCTTTAATACCTTCTGGTAGCTGATCTACTTTACCTTGACCTGAATTATTTTCAGTTTCAGTGGTTAAGTCGGCGCTGGGTGGTGTATATATATCGCTCATAGGTATCCTACTTATTCTTATTGTTGTTTTTTTGTTACAGCAATGTAACTGTAAATGTGCTCATTATCAATAGTTAGTGACTTAATTTCAGCTAGTTGCTTATTAAATAGTTTTTTTGCCGAAAATTAGCGTAAAAATAGCACAGTGGTATGTGAGTAAATCGTAAACAATTCCTCCAATATTTTTGCTGAAAAAATATACTTTTTAGTTTATAAAGGCTACAGTATAGCTATATAAATGGCTTACCTAATTGAAATTTCACGGATTATGAAATCAATCTTAATTTTTTCTATTTATTATCTTTTTATGTTCATTGGCACGCACGCGAATGCAACGCAGCTTGACTTCATTAACGTTGCGGTTGAGCCATATCAGCAAGAAATAAAACGAACGGGCAAGTTAGCCTTTAAACGTACGTTAAACTTGTCTTTTAAAAGCGCCGGCTATTTAACAGGGTTAACTGTTGATGAAGGTGAGTATTTTTCGCAAGGGCAAGCCTTAGCACGCTTAGATGTTGCTGAGCTTATTGAAGATAAAAACAGCAAATATGCGCAGCTTTTACAAGCAAAACGTGAAGTGAACCGTGTTCGTTCTTTATTGCAGAAAAAACTGAGCTCTCAACAGCAATTAGATGATGCTTTAACCTTGGTTGAAACAAGACGAGCGGCTTATAAAGTTGCTTATTATAATTTAGAAAAAGCCCAAATTATTGCCCCTTTTGATGGCATTGTACTTGCTCGACATGCTGATTTAGGTGAGTTGCAATCGCCTGGAAAAACTGTTTTAACGGTTGCAGCCACAGAAAATAACTGGATTATTAAAGTTGCGCTTACTGATGCAGAAATAAGTCAAGTACGTTTACATCAGCCAGTGAAAGTAAATTTATTTAAACTGGGTATGATGGACGGGGTTATTAGTAAAATACCTGCTTTAGCCAACGAGCAAAGTAATTTATTTACCATTGAAGTGTTGTTGCCAAAAATTTCTTCTCAAGCGGGTATTATTGCTGGGCAATTAGCGGAGGTTATTATTGCAACGAAAAGCAATAAAATGGTTTATCGAGTGCCGATGTCAGCACTGATTGCTGTTGATGAGCAAGGGTTAGCGATGTTGGCGGTTAAGCAAGCACAGAACAAACCAATAAAAAAAGAAAAATTCACTATTTATCAAATGGATAACCATTATTTGTATTTGCTTGCTCAACAAAATTCACCGCCACTACAATTGCTTACACAAGGCTGGCAACAATTACCGTTAATGCTTGAGTAGTCGTTATGCAATTACCTAAAGCTGCTATTAATAATGCTCAATTTACCATTACTATTGTTATTTTGATGGTTTTAGTCGGTATCATTTCTTATTTACAAATGCCACGTTCTGAAGATCCGCAGTTTGATTTACCGATCACCTTAATCGAAGTTATTTACCCCGGAGCTTCACCACAAGATATTGAAACCTTAGTGGTGAATCCATTAGAGCAAGAAATAGCTGAAATTGAACATATTCTATCTATTGAAAGCCAAATAAAAAATGGTGGTGTACGCATTACTATTGAGTTTAACTATGGTGTTGATGCTGATTTCTCTTTTAATAAAATCAAACAAGCTGTTAGTACGGTAAAGCCTAACTTGCCTGATGGTGTGCAAGACTTATTGGTATTAAAGGCAACCCCTGTTGATGTCGCCATTATGCAATTGGCGTTATGGAGTGAACCTTTAAATTATAAAACTATGGAGTATTACGCTAAGCAGCTTGAAAAACGTTTGGAAACGTTGAAAGGAGTTAAGCGCGCTAGCATCTGGGGTTATCCTCAGCAAATAGTCAGTGTTGATGTTAATTTGGCATTATTAAAGCATTACAATCTTTCTGTGGTTGAGGTTACGCAAATTTTACAAGGACGAGCGTTAAATATTACCCCTGGTTTTGTTGAGGCCAGTAATCGTCGCTTTAATGTTAGTGCCAGTGGTAATTATCAACAACTGGAAGATTTAGCTGAAACGGTGATCAAATCAGGCGATAATTTTGTTTTACGCTTAAAAGATGTTGCGACGATTGAATTTGGTAATTTAGAGCCGAGTTATTTGGCCTATTATGATCATAAGCCGGTTATTTTTATTACCATTGAACAAAGTATGCACACTAATATTTTTGCGTTAACAGCGCGAATAGAGAGCGAAATAAGTGCATTTAAAAAGACTATTCCTGACAACATTAAACTCAGTACACTTTTTAAGCAAGCCGACAGTGTTGAAAACCGCGTAAATGGCTTTTTTAATAATTTAATTCAAGGTTTAGTGGTTGTTGGCATAATGTCATTACTTTTTTTAGGGCTGCGTGAGTCTATTGTGGTGATATTGGCCATTCCCTTGTCTTTCTTAGTTGCGATTGGTTGGCTTGATTTTTCAGGTTTTGGCTTACAACAAATGTCTATTGTCGGTTTAATTATTGCGTTAGGGCTACTTGTTGATAATGCCATCGTTGTAACAGAAAGTATTCTTCGTGAAAAAAAGCAGCACAGCAACTTAATGAAGGCAGCCGCAGCAGGAACAAGTAAAGTCGGTTGGGCCATTACCAGTGGCACCGTAACTACAATGTTTGCTTTTTTACCGATGTTAATGCTGCAAAGTAGTACGGGTGATTTTTTACGTTCTATGCCAGTGACTGTGGTCTTAGTGTTGTTAGCGTCGCTTATTATCGCATTAACGTTAACGCCTTTACTGGCAAGTCAATTTTTTTCCACAAAAACCAGTAAAGTGAAAACCTTACAGTTTTATGCAAACCATTTTGCTGAAACAAGTTACGCTAAATTATTGGCAACTCTTATTCGACATAAAATTATTGTGTTAATTGCTGCTGTGGTTTCGTTAGTTGCCATGCTATCTTTATTTGGGCAAGTCGGTGTTAGTTTGTTTCCTAAAGCCGAAAAGCCAATGCTTATGATTAATGTTGAAACACCAGCTAATTCATCGCTTGCTTATACTGACGAGGTTATGCAGCAAATTGCAGATCATGTTGCAAACAAACCTTTAGTCGCTAAAGTGGCATTGAATGTTGGGGCAGCAAACCCGCGTATTTATTATAACGAAGTGCCCAATAGAGGTGTTGAAAAATATGGCCAGTTGTTGCTGATCCTAGATGAATATGATGAACATAAAGTGGCTGCCTTAGTGCGTAGTTTACGTACTGAATTTGCGTCGTGGCGACAAGCAAAAATCGAAGTAAAAGAATTCACGCAAGGCCCAGTAACCGATCAAGCGGTCACTATTCGCCTCATCAGTGACTCTTTAGACGATTTAGAAAAAGTAGCTAATGATCTTGAAGCAAAAATGAAACAAATTTCAGGCTTGGTTAATATTAATAATCCAATTGGTTTACCCAATACTGAACTCGCCCTCAATATTAATTATGAAAAGGCAGGGCTTGCTAATATTGATGTTAACCTTATCGATAATACACTCAAAACTGTGTTGTCAGGCAGTGCAGTAGGACGATTTAGTGATAGTAATGGTGAAGATTATCCTATTGTTGTGCGCCGAAAAAATCCTGAGTTAGCGGTACTTGATCAGGTTTATATTCCTAATCGTTTTAATGAAGCCATTCCGTTAACACAAGTTGTTGTACCACAGCTTAAAAAAGGCCATGCTGATTTTTTTCATTACCAAAAATTACGTATGGCAAAAGTTTCAGCTGATGTGAGAAGTGGTTATTCGATCACAGAATTAACCAACAAGGTTATTCAGTATCTAGACAATTATCCTATGCCACAAGGTATGTATTATATTTTGGGTGGCGAAGAAGAAAATCGACAAAAATCGTTTGGTGGACTTTCGCAAATACTTATTATTACGGCAATAGGTATTTTTGCGACCTTGGTTTTACAGTTCAAATCTTTTTTACAACCTCTGATTATTTTTAGTTCGATCCCTTTTGCTATGGCAGGGTCTGCCATTGGTTTATATCTTTTTAATTTATCTTTCTCAATGATGGCTTTTATTGGCTTGATCAGCCTTTTTGGCATCGTGGTGAATAATGCCATTATTTTAATTGATACAACTAACCAGAATTTACGTCAGGGGGAAACAAAGTACCATGCTATTATTAAGGCAACTTCAACACGCTTTACCCCGATTATTCTAACCACGCTAACGACTATTGGTGGTTTGCTTCCTTTAACATTATTTGGCGGAAGTTTATGGCAGCCTTTAGGGGTGGTTATTATTTCTGGTTTATGTGTTTCAGCAGTCTCTAGCTTGATTTTAGTACCTGTTCTTATTGATTTGCTGACACGCTCTCAGGCTAAAGTATAAGTATATAAAGCGGCTTGAATATTGAATATTATTAACACAAAAGGTTATATTCCTTTATATTTAGAAGGCGAATGCGTTTGGAATTACTTGGTTTTTTAGGTTATGTTGCAGCTAGCTTTGCTTATTTTATTTTTATTCTTTTATTGCTTGCTGCCCGTAATAAAACCTTAGCAGGTAGATTAGTTTTATTAGCAAGTCTTTGTACTTTATTATCATTTGCTGGTGGCAGTCTGCAATTTAAATACCATTTCTCTTTGCAAGTAATTTTTGGCTTTGAAACTCTCAAACTTGCCTTGTGGTCACTGTTAATTTTATCCACAAAAGAGAAAGTATTTTCTTTATCTCAGGCTATCAAGCAACCAGCCATTCAACAGTATTTGTTGGTTTGGGGAGCTTTATCTTTATTGGTATGGTTAGTGGTACTCACTGGTTTTGCCGAGACTAAGTACCTTTTTATTCTTTTTCTGGTCCTTAATTTATGGGCATTAGTACAACTTGAACAGTTGTACCGTAATGCTGGCGCAGGCTCAAAATGGGCGCTATGGCCTTTAGTGATCGCACTAGGTGCCATCTTTGTTTTTGATTTTGTCTTATTCGCTCAAGCTTCAATGTTAAACCAACTTAATTTTGATTTGTGGTATGTACGCTCTATTATTGCGGTGATCAGTGTGCCTTTACTGTTGGTAAGCACACGCCGTATGAAAAACTGGTCTGTTAATGTGTTTATTTCGCGAGAAGTGGTTTTTTATAGCTCGATGTTAATGATATCAGGGCTTTACTTATTAGTGATGGCTTTTGCTGGTTATATTATTAACTATATAGGTGGTGCATGGGGCAGTAATTTAAGTATTATTTTTATTGTACTGGGCAGTATTGTTTTAGCAGCACTGTTAATGACAGAAAAGCTTCGCCGAGAAGTCAAAGTGTTCATTACCAAACACTTTTTTGCCAACAAGTACGAATATCGAGTTGAATGGCTTAAACTTATTAAGCAGTTGGAAATTAGCCAGTCAGGGAATTATTATCAAACAGCTTTACATTGCATTTGTTCTGCCTTGCAAATTCCTCATGGGGTGTTGATCAAAAAGCAATCGCAAGGGCATTATAATATTTTATACAGCGAAGGCATTGATGTTAGTGAAGATCTATGCGAACAACTTGAAAATATTGATAAATTTTGTCAAAAAAAAGCATGGATCATCGATATTAGAGAATACGATAAATTAGTTAATAGTTACCCAGAATTATTTATTGATAGTGATGTTTTTATTCAAAAACATATTGCGATAGTTGTGCCTATTGTTGTGGGTGATGATCTTTATGGTTTTTTTCTGCTTGCTTCTCCCCCTGAAACAAAAAATTTACTTAACTGGGAAGATCGCGATTTACTTGCAGCAATTGCTAAACAATTAGGGCACTACTTATCGTTAAATGAGGCTAATGAAAAACTTTCGCAAGCTAAACAATTTGATGCCTTTAACCGTATGTCGGCTTTCTTGATTCATGATTTAAAAAATATACAAGCACAGCTTGCATTGATCAGCAGTAATGCGAAAAAGCACCGTCATAATCCTGAATTTATTGCTGATGCCTTTGAAACAGTTGAGTCTGCAACCGCTCGCTTAGAAAAAGTGTTAACGCAATTACGTAACAAAAACGTTATTGAAACCCATTCGAAAAAAGTTAAGCTTAAAACATTATTGCAGGCGGTTATTGAGCAACGTAATCAAGATCTCCCTCAAGTGACTTTGACCGATTTTGCTGATATTGAAATTTGTATTGATGCTGAAACCTTTAGCTCAGTTATTAATCACTTAGTGCAAAATGCACAAGAAGCGACAAGTGCTGATGGATGGGTTAATATTAAGGTAATCGATAAACAAGATCAGTTTGAAATTATTATTAGTGATAATGGTTGTGGTATGTCGGCAGAGTTTATCAAAAGTCGCTTATTTAAGCCTTTTGATACCACCAAAGGCAATGCTGGTATGGGAATTGGTGTTTTTGAAGCAAAGCAGTTTGTAGAACAACTTGGTGGTAATATTTATGTGGAAAGTATTGAAAGTGAAGGCACTAAATTTCACTTAATTATTCCTAAAAAGCAACAATAAGTCAGTGTGGAAGTAAAAGGTTAATGGAAAAATTATTAATAGTTGATGATGATTTAGGCATTCAAAAGCAATTGAAATGGAGCTTTACCGATTATGAGGTGGTGTTAGCAGATGATCGTGCTAGCGCTATTGCTGCTGTACGCCGTTACGAGCCGAAAGTGGTTACACTAGATTTAGGTTTACCACCTGATGCAAGTAATGCTTCTGAAGGGCTTAATGCGCTAAAAGAAATATTAACACTAGCGCCTTTTACTAAAGTAATTGTTATTACAGGCAGTGATGATAGAACACATGCGTTACAAGCTATTGAGATGGGAGCTTATGATTTTTATCAAAAGCCTGTTGATCCTGATGTAATTAATATTATTGTTTCAAGGGCTTTTGCGGTTGCTAAAATTGAAGCTGAAAATAGAGCCTTAAGGCTTATTCATGGTAATGACTCCGGTATTATTGGCAATAGTGCGGCAATTGCGCGCTTGCAAACAATGGTGCAACGTATTGCTCCAACCAATATTACCGCGCTTTTATTAGGTGAAAGTGGTACAGGAAAAGAAGTGACCGCCAATGCTATTCATCGTTTAAGTGAACGAGCTAAAAAACCTTTTATCGCAATTAACTGTGCATCAATTCCTGAAAACTTATTAGAAAGCGAATTATTTGGTTATGAGAAAGGGGCTTTTACAGGCGCGCATAAAACCACAAAAGGTAAAATAGAATGTGCAGAAGGTGGGACATTATTTTTAGATGAAATAGGGGATATGCCATTTAATCTGCAAGCAAAATTATTGCGATTTTTACAAGAAAAAGTCATTGAACGTCTTGGCGGGCGCCAAGAAATACCGGTTGATGTACGGGTTATTTGTGCTACTAATCAAAACCTTGAAGAAATGGTTGCCGCAAAAGAATTTCGTGAAGATTTATTTTATCGGGTGAGTGAAATTACCTTAAATATTCCACCGTTAAGAGAACGAGAGGAAGACGTTATTATTTTAGCGCAGTTTTTTCTACAGCAATATGCTGCAGAATATAAACGTAATATTAAGTGCTTTTCTGCTGATGCTATCAGTGCCATTAAAGCGCACCCGTGGCCAGGCAATATTCGCGAGTTGCAAAATAAAGTAAAAAGTTCCGTTATTATGGCAATGGGGTCACAAATTAGCGCTTTTGATCTAGGCTTTTTTGATCACCAAGTCGGTGATGATGATTATCAATTATCACTTAATTTACGCACTGTGCGAGAGCAAGCAGAAACGATTGCTATTCAAAAAGCTTATGCATTAACTGATGGTAATATGTCGAAAACGGCTGAATTATTAGGGGTAACAAGGCCAACACTGTATTCATTAATTGAAAAATATTCACTGAAAATTAATGAAGGCACATCTTAGTTACAGTCTCTATATTGGGCTTATTTATTTTGTATATTGTGTTTGGCAAGTTCGGCGCTTTTGTGTTTTAGTAATTTATCAACATAACGTGTCATTTTTATTTTTTCTTTAATATTTAGCTCAAGTACTTCTTCTACTTCGCGTAGTATTTCTCGAATATGTTTACTGTTGGCGCTTGAGTTACTTACTTGAGGTTGAGGCTCATTATTAGCAAGTTGTTGTGCGTTTAACGAACCTGTTAACTCAATTTCCATTTCTTCTGCAACCGTATTAACGGCTTCACTGTTGATTTGTGTTAACTCTTCTAAAAAGGCAAACAATAATAAACGATCTACAAATATGTTAATTTTTCTCGGTACACCGAGTGTTTTTTCGTGGATTAACTTTAAGGCATTGTTGGTAAATAATTCATTATTATTACAATTAGCTTGATGTAAGCGGTGTAAAATATAATCTTTGACTTCGTCACTACTCAAGGGTTTTAAATGTGCTGAAGCAATAATGCGTTGGCGAAATTGCTCCATATCAGGTGCTTGAATAATTGCTTTTAATTCTTCTTGCCCCAGTAAAAAACTTTGAATTAAGGGTTTATTATCTAGCTGAAAATTAGATAACATACGTAGCTCTTCAACGGTTTCAGCAGGCAAATTTTGGGCTTCATCGACCAGTAAAAGTGCTCGTTTTCCTTGTTGGTTTAAGTTAATTAAAAATGCTTCAATGCTCTGTAATAAGTCAGCTTTACTCTCACCATTAACATTAATTTTAAATTCAGAAGCAACCAGTTCAAGTAGCTCTTTAGGGCTAAGCTTTGTTGTAACCAATTGAGCAGCAACAATATTATTTTCGTCAATATTATTAAGTAAATTGCGGGCTATAGTGGTTTTTCCTGTACCAATAGGGCCGGTGATCACAATAAATCCTTCGCCCTGATCTAAACCATATTGCAAATAAGAAAGTGCTCTTTGGTGATGATTTGACGCGAAAAAAAAGCGTGGATCAGGGCTTAATTGGAAAGGTCGCTCGGTAAAACCATAATATTGTTCGTACATGTTAAAATTCTTTTTGTATGTTAAAAACGACTCTGGCTTCGTTATAGCTACGAAAAGTGGTGGTTGAATCACGATTAAGGTAGCGTAAACTTAGATCCGCAGCCAATGAACTTGCTAGTTTTTTACTATAGGTGGTTGATATAGTTCGATAATAGTCTTCTTGGCCATTGCCTTCAATATTATTACTATCAAATTTTCTGCGGGTAAAATTAATGCTTAGTTTAATATCGCTTTTACCACTTATTCGTCGTGATAGGGTTAAAGAACTGGTGAGATTTTTTTCAATACGATCTGTGGTTAAACTTTCACGTTTAAAATTATTCAGTGTAAAGGTAAATGTTGTTCGTGCGAGCCTAAGCTCAGACTGCCAACTTAATACTTTATTGAGTGAAAACTCATTACCTTCAACAAGCTCCTGATCTAGCAAAGAAACTAGCTGATAATTATCAAAATTAACATTATCATTTGCAGCGACAAAACAAGCACTAATATCATTATCTATGTTAGCATCAACAGGACACCAAAAGTTACCTAACAAGACCTGTTGATAAGTATTACGATCAAAGGCTTCGACTTTTTCGGTGTAGGAAATGCTATTGGTTAATCGGCGTAGCTTATGCGTGAAATCTAACGCATAAGAATCACCAAAAAAACGCTTGCTGTAACTTGCTTCGAGTGATGTTCTGGCTGAAGGCTGCCAATTAATTTCTGCGGCGATGTAGTTATCGCTTTTGGTTTTATCGTCTACATAATTGTAGGATAAATCAAAGTAAAAATGTGTTGATGTTCGCCAACGAAACCCAGGGCCCCATGAAGAATAGCTGGTATTTCTTGTTCCTGAAATGCTGCCAGTTGAGTTTTCGTCAAAGTAACGGATAAAAGGGCTAAAACCCAATGAAGTGATAATGCCGGTTAAGGCTTCTACACGATAAATTCGCCCTGTTAGTGAGTTATTTTTTCGCTCGCTATATTCACTTTTGAGCTGCCATAACCAGTAACGCGCTGTTAATCCGTTGCTGGTATCAAAAGAGGCAGAGTAACCCGTACTGTTACCGATATTATCATCAGCTTCTCTAATTTGGTAACTGATCAGCGATTCAACAATAAAATCGCTGTTATTAATTTGATATTCAAACCCTGTTTGATAATTTCTTACCTCAACGGTATCCGCAGAAACCAAATCGGCTAAGCTATTATTAGCGCCATTACGACTGCGGTTATCAATGGTAGCACTAGCTACTAGGGCAGGGCCATTAGTCCACAATTTATAACGTAATTTACTATCAAGCTCAGTAAAGTAATCATCGATACTATGATCATAGCTATAAGTTACATAAGTGGTGCTACCATCAAATGAAAACTCAAGTAATCTTGAATTAAATTCAGAGACTAATCCTAAGGCTGTTTGGCTGACAAAACTATCAATTTTATTGTTTTTATTGAGTGTAACATTATCGGTATAAGTGCCGTCTAACTTTATTTTAGGATCAAAGCGCCACTCACCCGCATGCAAAGGCAGCATGAGTATTAGGGTACAAAAAGAAACATTTCTAGCGTATTTTTTTGCCATATCCATAGCCATAATAGCCGTAGGTGTCCTTTGTTGATTTTAGGGTTTTATTCATGACTAAGCCAATAGCAAGGTTTTCATTTAATTGGTTTGTTGCGCGTTTTACATCATCAATTTTAGTTTTTGACTCTTCTACAACAACAATAGCTTGACCCATTAAATTAGCTAAAACGGGGGTTTCTGTTACGCCTAAAATGGGCGGACAGTCAAAAATTACAATACGATCAGGGTAACGTTCAGCAAGTTCGCTAGCTAAAGCCGCCATGCGATCACTCGCAAGTAACTCATTGGTTAATTCATGGGGTTTACCTGCAGGAATAATTTTGAAATTGCTAATTGTAGTGCTATAAATAATATCACTAACATCAGATACTTCTGAAAGCAGATATTCAACCAAACCATTGCGTGCATCAAATTCAAGCTCTCGGTTGATACTTGGGCGGAGCACATCAGCATCTACTAACAGGACGGTTTTATCTTGTTCTAGTGCGATACTTAAGGCAAGGTTAATTGACACAAACGTTTTACCTTCATTTGGATTAGAGCTTGTGATCATAATCAAATTACTGTGATGAAGGCTCTTGGCGCCTGCGCCAAAGGCATTATTGATCAATTTACGCTTAATGCTACGAAACTCTTCTTGAGTGATACGACGACTAGTAGCGTCATATAAAAAACCTCGAGCCTCTAAACTTTCTTTATTTAGCATTATTGCTTGTTTAGGGTTTGAGCTTTTTTCAATACTATCTTTTTGAGTAGTGTGCTGTACTGGTTGTTCATCACGCGCTTTGGCATGTTCTGTTAGTTTGTTTTTCTCGGTTATTTTTTCCTGAGCTTTTTGTTTAGCTAGTGCTTTTTCTATAGTACTCATGGGTTTAAATATCCTTCTAGTCGAGCTTGGATGAGATCAGGAAAGAGAAAATAGCTAATAAAAGCAATTAACATACATAATAAGATGAAATTTGAGACCATAAATATGATGGTTTTTCTTTTATGCCAAGCGTGTAATTTTAAGTTTTCATTTGCCGAAATACTACCGAAAATAGGGATACCTGTTGCTTTTGATAACTGGATGCTTGATGTCGCAACAGGGCTAATTTGACTCATGAGTAATGATAAACCAATACCCACACCAATACCTAAAATGGTTACAACAATAAATAGTAATATACGTTTGGGCCCTGAAGGCTGCACTGGTACACGCGGTGGATCAATAATTTTAAACTGTATATTACTAGTGGTTTTATCTGCTTGCTCAGCTAACTGAGCAGTTTCTTTTCGATTTAATAATTCTTCATACTTATTTTTAGTTATTTCATAACCCCGATTTAAGGCAATTAATTCAGCCTCTATTTCGGGTAAAATATGAATTTTACTTTCTAATTCTTTGACGGTTTCTTGATAGCTTTTAGCTCTTACTTTTAAAGAAGCCACTTCATTTTCAAGTTGGTTGACTTGAATTTGTACCTCTTGCATTACTGGGCTTTGTACCATTTGTATATTGGTTTTGCCTTCTTTTTGTGAAGCTTGTAAATACTTTTCAATTTCTTCTGTACGCAGCTTGTTTAAATGCGCTAAACGTCTTTTAGCTTCTTTTACATCAGGGTGACGGTCGGTGTAGCGTAGTTGCAGTGCATCTAAAGTTGCTTCTAATTCGGCTATGCGTTCGTCATAGGTTGTTTGAATACTGTTTTCTGTTTTAATTTTATTCTCAGGATCTTTAACACTATTGGTATCTATATTTAGCTGAGCTTTAGCTGAATTTAAACGTGTTTGTGCTTCTAATAATTCTAGATTGATAGCTTTTAACTTTTCTTTTGCATTATTTAATTGCGTATAAAAACCGCCTGATTGATTGGGCAAAACATTACTGTATTTTTGTTTGAAATCAGTTAATCTTGCTTCAGCAGCCGCAAGGCGATTTTCATATTCAGCTATTTGGGTATCTAAAAATTTTTGTGCAGAATCGGCATCGGTTCTATTTTCGCCTAGTGTGTTTTCAATAAAAACAGTCAGCAAAGCCTGTACAACATTATAAGCAACTTGTGGATCTTTATCGGTAAAGCTAAAAGTATAAAGGTTTGATCTTAAGCCCCCTGTTTTACGAATAACAATATCTTCTTTTAAGTGCTCTATTATTTTTTCATACTCTTTAGCTGTATTTGCTTGTACATCTAAATCAGTCATCCGCGTGATACGTTCTAAATTAGGTCGGCTAAGCAACGTTTTAATCATTGACCTAATTTGTTCATCAGGGTTTACTGCTATCGTAAGCCCTTTTAATAAAGGGGTCAGCATTGATTGGGTATCAACATAAACACGAGCTTCCGATTCGTACACGTTAGGCAACTTTGCTACAAGTAACCAACCTAGCGGTAAAATCAGCCATGTCGCAACAATAATATAGCGGCGTTTTATCCAAATTCCTTTTAAATAATCAACAACTTGTTCCAATATTTCTTGCATCTATGCCTCTAACAACTTGAGTAGTAATGTAAATGTAATAGCTTTATATCGTTATATTAACTAGGGTTAAAACCAAGCTTCAGGAATAATAATAATATCACCAGGTAACATATCAACATTGGCGCTTATTTCGCCGTCTTTTATTAAGTCTTCAATATAAATATCATATTGTTTTTGTACGCCATTTTCGATACGCACCAAAACGGCATCATTACCATCGGCAAATTCAGTTAAGCCACCAACACGGATCATAACATCCAATAAAGTCATATTTTGGGTGTAGTTAATTGATTGTGGCTCGGTTGCTTCGCCAATAACACGTATTTGTTCGCTAAAAGGGCCATTAAAATTATTAACTGTGACTGTGACAATAGGGTCTCTAAGGTAGGTTGCCAGTATTTTTTCAATTGAACGAGCAAGCTCTGTAGGTGTTTTACCCGACACGGGTATATCTTCAACCAGTGATGTGGTGATCATACCATCAGGTCGAACAATAAAAGTGCCGGACACTTCGGGGTTACGCCAAACAAAAATATTAAGCACATCACCAGCACCAATTAAATAACGGTACGAAGCAGTATCAACCGTATTTGATGGGTGAATAGTTGCTGGAGGAAGTGTTGGAGAACTGCAACCTATAATAAGTTGACTCAATAATATGAATACCACTAGTTTGAGTTTTTGGATAAAACGTATTTCCATGGTTCATTACCTTATTGTTAGTGATTGTATTATTCTTTTTACCTGAGTTTAGCCCAATATTTGTTGCCTTAACTGCTCTTTTAGCCACAGTTTGTGTAAAAGCTAGCGGTAATAAGCGCGCCATTGTTACCTAAATTTGCTTTGAGTTAATAAGCTAAACTACCAAGCTGTAAGTGTTTAATATATTTCAATAGGTTAAACATTTATTAAACAGGCATCTGACAAGCATCAGGTTATATATTAATTTTTATTGTTAAGTTATCAGATTCTATTTGATTTTTGTAGAAGATGCACTTTTTTTAATCATAAAAGCCTTACAACAAAACTATTCATTCTTTACATTTTGCTTAATATCTATTCTAATAATATATTCCGTGGGTGCGGAGCCATATCATATAAATAATAGGAAGTTAAAAAAACACATGTCTAGCCCTAAGTTTCAGGATCTGTCGTCTGCGAGTAAATCTCTGGTTATTATTGATTTTTGTCTCTTTGTCATTTCATTATTTTTTGCGCTTTATATTAATGAACTTTTTAATTTTGTTGAAGTAAATCAGCCCCCCCGTAATGTTCAATTTATTTTTGCTGTGATCTTCGCCCTTATGGTGCAGTTGTCTTTTTTAGCTTTGGGGCTTTATAACTCTAAGTTACGTGAAAGCATTCGTGGCGTTATTCGCCGTATGCTGGTTTCAGTAGCTATCGGCTTTTTTATTTTTACCATAATTAACCCGTTGTTGGGTGATAAGGTGTTACCGATAGAGCTTATTGCGCTTTCTGCCGTGTTTAGCTTTATTTTCGCCGTAATTTTTCGCTGGTTAATTTTTCAAGTAGATTTTTTTGGCTTTAATAAACGTAAGGTTTTAGTACTCGGGGCAGGAGAGCGAGCGGCAATTATTGAACGCAGAATGCGACGTGATGTAGACCGACAGGGGTTTTCACTCCATGGCTTTATTGTGATGAATGGCGATAAAGCAAATGGTGTCGTACGTGAAAAACGTATTGAGCTTACCGATTCTTTGGTTGATTATGCCCTTGATAATGAAATAGATGAAATTGTTGTAGCGTCTGATGAGCGTCGTGATAATTTACCGGTAGATGAACTCTTTGCTTGTAAAATAAGAGGCGTTGAAATTACTGAATTACTTGATTTTATTGAGCGAGAAACAGGGCAAATTGCGGTTAATTTAATTTATCCAAGCTGGATTATTTACTCAAATGGTTTTGTGTCAAATAACTATTTACGCAATACCCTTGACTGGATTTTTAATGCCACAATGGCTTTCTTTCTCTTTTTACTTACTTGGCCGGTTATGTTGATCACTGCTTTATTGATCAAAATAGAAGATGGTATTAAAGCCCCTATTTTTTACAGTCAAGAGCGTGTGGGCGTTGATGGTCAAGCCTTTAGTATTGTTAAGTTTCGTAGTATGAGAACCGATGCTGAAAAAGATGGTATTAAAATGGCGTCAAAAAATGATGATAGAACAACCAAGGTTGGTCGTCGTATTCGTAAGTATCGTATTGATGAATTGCCACAACTATATAATGTAATGCGCGGTGAAATGGGTTTTGTTGGTCCACGCCCTGAGCGTCCTGAATTTGTACAAAATTTAGTAAAAACTATTCCTTATTATAATGAGCGCCATAATGTAAAACCGGGGTTAACTGGGTGGGCACAGCTTAAATATCCTTATGGAGAAACAGAGGCTGATTCGCTAGAAAAGTTAAAATTTGATTTATATTATATTAAGCATCGCAGCTTTTTACTCGATCTTTTAATATTGATCAGAACCGTTGAAATTGTCTTATTTGGTCAAGGGCGATAATCTAATTCTATCAAATCGGTTAAGGAATTCAGTTTGAAAATATTACATGTATTAGAATATTCTCGCCCCAATATTAGTGGTTATTCATTAAGATCTGATGCCATAATAAGACATCAGCGCCAATTAGGCCTTGAAACATTACAATTAACTAGCCAGCGCTATCAAGAGTTTAAAACCTTAGCTGAAGATGTTGAGGGTGTTTTATATTTAAGAACCCCAGCAAGTAAATCTATTGCAACAAAAATCCCTTTTATTAATTATATTCACCATATTAATACGCTTGCCAAACGTATTGAAGCCGTTGTTTTAGACTTTAAACCAGATATTATTCAAACTCACTCGCCTATGTTCAACGCTTTGGCCGCAGTAAAAATAGGAAAAAAACATAATATTCCAGTAACTTATGAAGTAAGAGCTTTATGGGAAGATGCCGCGGTTGATACCGGAAAAACTAAAGAAGGTAGTTTAAAATATCGTTTAATTAAAGCAATAGAACAGTCAGCTTTTCAAAAAGTTAATGCTATTAGTTGTATTTGCCAAGGTTTAAAAGATGACTTGATTAGCCGAGGTTTGCCCGAAGATAAAATTTTTGTTACCCCTAATGCAGTAGACATTAATAATTTTCAACCTCTGTATGAAAGAGACTTAGCGCTAGAAGAAAAATACCAATTAAAAGGTAAAAAAGTACTCGCATTTATAGGTACTTTTTTTAAATATGAAGGTTTAGCTTATGCCATAGAAGCTTTATCGATAGTGCTACAACACAACCCTAATGTGCATTTGTTATTAGTGGGAGCAGGTAATGAGTTAGCTAATTTAAAAGTACAAGTGAGCAACATGCAGTTAACAGAAAATGTTACTTTTGTTGGTCGAGTGCCTTTTGATCAAGTGAGTCGTTATTACAGCCTTGCTGATATAATGCTATTTCCGCGAGAAAGCATTCGCCTGACTGAACTGGTGACACCATTGAAGCCGCTTGAGTCTATGGCTCAATTTAAACCAGTGATCGCTTCAGATATTGGTGGTCACAGAGAGTTAATTAAACAGGGTAAAACAGGGTTTTTATTTGCACCAGATAATGCTAAAGCATTGGCTGATATTATCTTGCAAGTGATTGATGATGAAAAACTTTTACGACGCATTTCTGAGGCGGGGTTAGCTTTTGTGCGAGAAGAGCGTAATTGGCTCAATACCGCAAAGCAGTATCTTCCTGTTTATAAAAAATTAGTGGCTGATAATGTCTAGCAAGCGCTCTTTGCTGATTATAACCAATCTATACCCTGTGCCTTGGGCGCCGAATAGGGCAAGTTTTAATCGTCAACAGTTTGCATTGCTTGCTAAAGAAATGCCTGTTAATTTGATCGTTCTTGTGGGCTGGCTTGAATGGTTAAAGCATCGTAAAGCCTGTAAGCAAGATACAAGCGTAAATTATTGCCCTTATTTTTATTTGCCCAAAATAGGTCGGCGTTTAGTACCGTTTTTTCAATATTTATCATTAGCCTTTTTTATTCCTTGGATAAAAAAGCAAAAACCATCAACATTACTGGCTGCTTGGGCATTTCCTGACGCTGTTGCGGTGAGTATGTTAAATAAGCACTTAAAGCTACCCTTGTTAGTAAAAGTTCACGGTACTGATATTAATGAAAATATACAGTTTTCAGCGAGAATTAAGCTTATTCGCCGTTGGTTATCTCACAGTAAAATGATTTTTTGTGCAAGTAAAGATTTAGTGAGTAAACTCATTGGTATTGGTATCCCTAAAGCGCAGGTACAAGTTAATTATAATGGGGTTAATTCAGGGGTCTTTTATCCTGAAAATCAGTTAATAAGCAGTAAAAAAAGCGCTAAAGTAAAGCTTATTTTTGTGGGCAGTATTATTAAAACCAAAGGTATAGTTGAACTTATCGAGGCACTTCCTTTAGTAAAAGCAAAATATGCAGAAGTTGAATTAATAGTACTCGGTGAAGGTAACTTACGCGCTACACTCAATGAAAAAGCAATGCAGTTAGGTGTAAGTGAAAATGTTATTTTCAAAGGTTCTCTACCGTTAAATGATGTTGCAACTTATATTCGTCAGGCTGATTTGCTGATTTTACCCAGTTATCGAGAAGGGGTGCCTAATGTGTTGTTAGAATCCTTTGCTAGTGGTACGCCTGTTGTGGCCACTCGCGTAGGAGGTATTCCTGAAGTTGT
>WFQC01000151.1 GCA_015487235.1 Alteromonadaceae bacterium | reverse complement strand
TTTTTATTTAGCAATGAGTACTAATACAGCACGCCCATTTAATCCATAGGTTGTATATTCACCACCGATAAAATCTTCATTTCCTGCGCTTTTCACCATATTAACGCCTTCATTCCAATTTGAGGTATCGGTAACTCTATACCAGTTTTTACCTTGTCCAGGCCAAGGTAGTGTGAAGTTAACATTGCCTGACCAGCCATTATAAGCAATATAAATAGCAGCTGTTTGCTCGCCAAATTCAGAGCTATCAATACGATAGGCAATAGCATGATTATTTGGATCATTAAAATAGGTTCTATCTGCTACATTACCATTGGGTTTAAACCAGCGTAATTGTTCCATTACATTATTGTTGGTATCGTAGCCAACATAAAAATCAGCTGGACGTAAAGAGGGGTGGTTTTTACGGAAGGTGATCATGCCCTTAACAAAATTATTGTAAACACTTTGATCACTAGTCCAATTAAAATTCAGCCAGTTAGCAATAGAGTCTAAATTGTATGGGTTATTATTACATTGTTGTGAACGAAGAAATTCATCTCCTCCATTAAACATGGGTGTACCTGCACTTAACATCATCAAAGCAATACCATTACGAGTTGCTTTGCGCTGTTCTTGCGCTTGATTATATAAACCTTGATCCCAGCTATGATTATTATCTTCACCACCATCTGAAGGGCCATAAGGCCAAGGTTGTAAGTTATTTTTACTATTACAAGAATAAAGATCTTTTAATGTAAAACCATCATGGGCAGCTAAAAAATTAATTGAATTCCATGGATTACGGCCATCATCTTGATATAAATATGCCGATCCTGAAAATAAATTAGCCAATTGACCAAGTGTTATCGCTTCTGTGTCCATTTGATTTTGATCTTTTCGAATGGTATCTCGGTATTGTCCATTCCATTCTGACCAACCAGCAGGGAAGTTGCCTACTTGATAAGAATTACCACCAACAGCCCATGGTTCTGCTATAAAATCAACGCCTTGACCACCCCAAGTAGCACGCTCTGTAAATTCATTAATAATACGATTTAACGCGGTATTAGCCGCCATTTTATCAAAATTAAAGCAACCATGTTCACAGGTATTTCCTAGCACTGAGGCAAGATCAAAGCGAAAACCATCAACACCTAAATCATTAATCCAATAATTCAATGAATCAATAATCAAATTTTGAGCGATAGGATTTACGGTATTATAATTACCACCAACACCAGTATTGTCCCACGAATGCTGCTTATCTGCCGTTAGAGAATAATAGGTAGGGTTATCTAATCCTCGCCATGAATACAAATTAAATGTTGATGAATCACCATTGATCCATGCTCCACCTTCCCCTGTATGGTTATAAACCACATCAACAAACACTTTTATTCCATAGTCATGAAACGCTTTAACCATAGCCTTAAATTCTTTTGTCGGCCCCCCTGCTGACTTATCACTAGCGTAACGTCTATCTGGAGCAAAATAATTTAACGTCATATAGCCCCAATAGTTATCACCTTCTGTTGATTCAACCATATCATTTGCATCATTTTGTGTTTCTTGAACAGGCAAAAATTCAATCGCAGTGATCCCCAAATCAGCAAGATAAGCCGCTTTAAGCGCAGCTCCTTTATATGTTCCACGGTATTGTGCGGGTATGCTTGTATCATTCATCGTTAAACCACGCAGATGAACCTCATAAATAACATCGTCTTTTAAAGCTCTTGTAGGTTTAGTACCAATAGTTTGGGTATCGGGATAAAGTAATATACCTTTAGGAGCATAAAGCCCACTATCAAGATTGCGATAAAGAGGGCCTGACGCATAAATAGTACCGTCATTCCACTGTGGAGAAATATGATCATGGCTTAGCTCTTTAGCATAAGGATCTGTCAATAATTTATTCGGATTAAAACGATTTCCTTCACTATCTACATCGCTAATAAAGCCAATAGCTGAGCCTTTTTGCCAAGTAGCATCAAATGGCCAATTAGGCCCCCATGCGCGGTAACCATAATAGATAGTTCCTTGTAATCGACTATCTAATTGACTTGTTGTTAACGTAATTGACCAAATATTATTGCTGCCTTTAGTTAAAGCATAACGAGCAACTTCATTGCTACCACTAGCTTGATCATAAAGGTATAAGTCTATTTTAGTGGCTTTAGATGAATAGAGTCTAAATGTTATTTGTTGTTTATCACTGCTATAACTTGCCCCTAAGTTATCAGGGTTTATCGCAGCAACACTTTGCGAAGACAATATAAAAAACAGATAGAGTATCAATGTTTTTAGGAAGGTTAATTGGCTGTAATTTTTCATAGTATTCACTTTTTATTATTAAAATTATAAAGCACTTAAAATCCGTTTAACCGCCATTTACTTGTTAAGCTAAAGGTTGAACAAAAAACCATCAAGGGTTTGCATACGTATTCAAAAGGCAATAGCTCTAAAATAAACCTTTGGCATTAAGAACACCGCTAGGGTAAAATAAAGGTGAGTTGACTAGACAATCGCTGCTTTATCGTTGTATTTATTCTTGTTAATAAATAGACAGATAAAGGGGAGGAAAGTCCGGGCTTCACAGAGCAGAGTGCCAGATAACGTCTGGGCGGCGCAAGCCGACGACAAGTGCAGCAGAGAGAAGACCGCCGATGACTACTTTTTAAGTAGTACAGGTAAGGGTGAAAGGGTGCGGTAAGAGCGCACCGGATGGCTGGTAACAGTTCATTGCAGGGTAAACTCCACTCGAAGCAAGACCAAATAGGGTTCCATCACTCTTTGAAGTGAATACGTGGCTCGCGTAGGAACCGGGTAGGTTGCTTGAGCCTTAAAGCGATTTAAGGCCTAGACGAATGATTGTCGCTTCTTTTTTAGAAGACACAGAACCCGGCTTATCGGTCAACTCATTAATTAATCAGCCACCTGATTTTATAAAAATCGGGTGGCTCTCCTACACTTTTTATTTCTTCTTTGCTTTGTAGGTTTTTGCTTTGTAGGTTCGTATAAACAGCAATAACAATACTAAATAGTAAAAACTACCACCAGAACTTTCACTAGACTTAGGCTCTACTTTTGCAATTACTGTAAACGATATTATCGCTTGTGCAGTATTTCCGCTTGTATCTTGCACTTCGTAAGTAAAAGTATCTACGCCTAAAAAGCCAGTATTAGGTGTATATTGGTATTCACCATTATCTGAGAAAGTCAGGACACCATTGCTCACGTCTTTAATAATACGATAACTTAGTGTTTGGTTATCTACATCTTTTAAAGGTAGGTTACCTGATATTTTTTCACCCGAAACAGTTGAAACGGTTAAGTTATCAACCGCCGGTATATCATCAATAGGGTTTACATGAATAGTAATGAGTTGTTCAACAAAAGCATTGCCAGTATCAGTAACTTTTACGATAAAGCTTGTACTACCAAAAAAGTTTTCATTCGGAATAAAAGTAAAGCTACCATCTGTAGCTAAATTAAGATTACCTTGCAATTCACTCTGTTCTAATAAAGAAAAGCTAAGTGCTTGTGACTCGACATCTGTAGCCTCAATTATTCCATTTAGCGTAATATCTTCATCGGTTTCAAAACTATTATTTATTACCATTGGCGCATCATTTACATCTTCAACAGTAATAATAATAACCCCTTCAACTTTTGCACCTAAGTTATCACTAACACTGACTGTAAACTGATCAATACCCGTATAATTAGTATTTGGTGTGTAAATAAGCTCACCTTGAGGATTAATATTCACAGTAGCGTTCACTGAGGGTTCTACTAGCTCATAAGTCAGTTCTGTCGAATCAACGTCACTGACATTAATCGTAGTAGTTAAAATTGTATCCTCATTTGTAAAAAAGCTGTTATTCCCTAATACAGGTGCATCATTAACACTAATGATATCGAACAATAATTCAGCCTCTATAAAATTACCATAATTGTCTTCTACTTTTAATAAAGCACTATCAGAGCCATTGTAGTCATTCGTTGGGTTATAGGTTATGGTGTTATCACTATTAATAACAATATTGCCATATTGAGGTGTTTGTACGAGTGAAAGGGTGATTTCATCACCCTCAGCATCGGTTAACAATAGATCAAAAACAACCTCGGTATCTTCATCAAGTGTAAAAGATTTATTACCTACTGTAGGTGAAGTATTAATACTAAATAGTTTAACCGTAACCGTCCGGTAAACCCCACCTATTGCTTAAACTGCCACGGTAGTAAACTGTCAATATCTGGTGAGGGCTGGCAAAGTTCGTTTAAGCTGTGGCTAATATAATCATAAGGCGTCAGGCCATTAGCTTTGGCGGTTTCAATAATACTATAGAGTGTGGCACTTGCCGTTGCACCATTGGCGGTTTGGCTAAATAGCCAGTTTTTTCGGCCTATTACGAAGGGTTTTATCGCCCGCTCTGCGCGATTGTTATCAATAGTTAAACAGCCATTATCAAGATAGGTGATAAGCTTTGGCCATTGATTTTTTAAGTAAGTCACCGCTTCACTGAGTTTGGTTTTACCAACGAGCATGTTTTGATGTTTAACCAGCCAAGCTTCTAGTTTGTTGATGATTGGCTTGCTTTGTTTTTGGCGTACTTGATATTTTTCATCAGCTGTTTTGCCTTTAATTTTGGCTTCAATGCCATAAAGCTTTTGAATATAGCTGAGTACCATATCCGCTTTGCCAGTTTTGTTTTTACCTTGTACTTGCTTGGCTTCAATAAATTTTCGACGTGC
>WFQC01000150.1 GCA_015487235.1 Alteromonadaceae bacterium | reverse complement strand
GCACGTCGAAAATTTATTGAAGCCAAGCAAGTACAAGGTAAAAACAAAACTGGCAAAGCGGATATGGTACTCAGCTATATTCAAAAGCTTTATGGCATTGAAGCCAAAATTAAAGGCAAAACAGCTGATGAAAAATATCAAGTACGCCAAAGTCAAAGCAAGCCAATCATCAACAAACTAGAAGCTTGGCTGGTTAAACATCAATACATGCTCGTTGGTAAAACCAAACTCAGTGAAGCGGTGACTTACTTAAAAAATCAATGGTCAAAGCTTATCACCTATCTTGATAATGGCTGTTTAACTATTGATAACAATCGCGCAGAGCGGGCGATAAAACCCTTTGTAATAGGCCGAAAAAACTGGCTATTTAGCCAAACCGCCAATGGTGCAACGGCAAGTGCCACGCTTTACAGTATAATTGAAACCGCCAAAGCTAATGGTCTGACGCCTTATGATTATATTAGCCACTGCTTAAACGAACTTTGCCAGCCCTCACCAGATATTGACAGTTTACTACCGTGGCAGTTTAAGCAATAGGTGGGGATTGGCAGACGGTTACTTTATTCATTTGTTTTCCTCTTAATCATATTCACAGTCAGGTGATCTTCATTCATTTTAATTGCTTCACCTAGCGCTTCTTGTCATTTTTTAAGTTTTTGGTTCTATTAGGTTTAAAGACTTTACTTTACGAAAAATATCTAGTTAAAATTTAAACATTCATAAACTTGTTTATTAAATTAATAACGTACAAACTTATTGATAATTTTGTTGCTACAATCGAACTCTTAACGTCTCAATTTCATCTAATACAGATACTCTGTAATTCTCGAATAATTGGTATGGATAAGTTGGTTTTATGAGAATACATCATTGAATAAATGAAAAATTAAGCCATAGTGCATACAACACATCATTAATACGATATTTACCCTCATCAACTTGCATAATTTCATCTTTTTTTTCTAAAGCTAATAATGCGCCAACAAGACTTGCTTTAGTTAATCTAAGAGTCATTAATATATCTCGTGCAAATACAGAGGTATTCGGTGATAAATATTGACTGAATATAATCGCTTTTATCGCCTTTTTTTGTTGACGAGGTAAAGCGGTATACTTGTCTTTAAAAATAGGGGCGTATTGACTCATTAAATGGTCAATAGCGACATTAATCTCATCATTGCTAATAACTTTCCCTAAAAAAGACAAAACGGTACAAGTTTGAATAATAGGCCTTGTTCGACCTTGCAATTTTTTATACAAAAATAAAAAACTGTTATGAGTAAAACGAAGCTGAAAGTGTTTTTCACAATAACTCTTGAGCACTGTTTTATTAATAGGCTTTAGCGTGATTGGTGTTGTCATACCATACAATGGCTGCCCATAACTATTCATTATTGCACGTAATTTGTATTTTTTATTACTCGCAAAAATAAAACAAACCTGCTTATTAACTTGTGATATTGCTCTTATTTTTGCATCTATCTTACTTTTTTTTATTTCAGCAATTTGCTGGAAATCATCAAAGGCAAGTATTAGGTGTGAATAACCATACTCTTGGCAAAATAAGTCTATACCTGAAAATATCGATACCAATAACTCATCGAAGCTATAACTGGAAGTTACTTCGCTAACACCATGCTCAGATTGGTTTTTACGGGTGAATGAAGCAGTAAAACAGGGGAAATAATGTTGTAACTCTTTTTCTGTGTTCTGTAACGGCAGTTGATGAACAAGTGCTTGATAAAAGGCGTGTATAAAATCGATATCATCGGTGATATCAAATACATCAATATAAATTCCTACGCTATGTTCAGGTAATTGATGAAACGCCTGCTGAATGAGCGTCGTTGTACCTATACCATGCTCACCTGTAAGTAATACATTGTTTTTATTAATAATGACATCTTTGAGTTGAGCAATCTCATCTCTTTCGCAAAACATATTAGCTATCGTGTATTTATTAAGCATTGAGTTCATTTTAATGTAATTTCTTCATGCTTTGAGATGATAATACTTATCCATTATTGAAACCCTTCGTTTTGAACCTTTTTTGATTAAAAATAGTTACATTAAAATCTTCAACACTAAGCATTATTTTAATACCTTGTTTTGCACGAGAGCATGCTTGACCAATAGCAAGTCGTATATCTTCTTTCGCAACGCGAGGCGTGGTAGCTGAAAGTAATGAGCACACTGTTTGTGGGAGTTCACCTACAAAATATGAGGTTAATGCCATGTCTACTATTGCACTATTATAGAGGTTTTGAACAATTACGTGCATTTTTTTAATCGTTGATCGCTCTATTTCAATATTGATTAACCGTGATTTTAGTGCTGGTTTTAAGTTTTTATAGTGGTTGCTTGTAGTGATGATCAAGGTGCCAGATAAATCAAGTTCGATATCTAAATAATGCTCTTTAAAGTCTTTACGCTGCTCTCTATCAAATAAACCATAAAGTGGTTGAATAACGCTATCACTATTATTGTCTCTTACCATACACAATTCATCAATCAAAATTAATGGTTGGAAAGTTCTAGCTTCTAAACACATAATTTGACCAATAGCACCAATATCCGCATCACCATATTGCCTATTTCCACCAATCAGTTCAAATCGACTATGCATTGAAGCAACATTGAGTAAGAAAAACTCTAACTTCAAAGCATTAGCCAAGGTAGTCTTCCCTTTTTTAATTGAATCAAAAAGTAGAACTTAGCTTACTTTTCTTGGTGGTTCACCACCATTAGCTTTATGTGGTCGTTTATGATTATAAAACCACATCCAACTTGTTGCATAATTATCAACTTCTTCTAGTGTGTCAAACAGATATTTGCTTAACCAGCTATAACGTATCGTTTTGTTGTGACGTTCAATATAAGCATTTTGTTGTGGGTTACCTGGTTGAATATATTCAATTCGAATATTTTGTTTTTTAGCCCACTTAACAAAATTGCCGCTAATAAATTCAGGGCCATTATCACAACGTATTACCTGAGGCTTACCACGCCACTGAATGATATTGTTTAAAGCCCTTATGACACGCAATGTCGGTAGTGAATATCCAACCTCGATATCTAGGGCTTCACGACGATAATCATCTATCACATTGAATAATCTAATTTTACGACCATTGCTTAGCTGATCATGCATGAAATCAACAGACCACACTTGGTTCGCTTTCAGCGGTTGCTTTAATGGCTCAGGTTTATGACGTTTTAATCTTCTTTTGGGTTTTATGCGTAAATTTAACGAAAGCTCACAATAAATACGGTATACACGCTTATGGTTCCAGGTAAAACCTTCAATATTACGTAAATAATCAAAGCATAAACCAAAACCCCAATCGCTATTTTCTTCAGTAAGCTTAATTAGCCAATCAGCAATTAATTGATTTTCTTGTGTACTTTTAGCTTGATAGCGATAGCAAGTTTCACTTATCAAAAACGCTCGACAAACCAAGGATATACTCGTATCAAAGTGGCTCAAGGCCTTTTGTGCGAGTAACCGTCTTGCTGATGGCTTTACCACTTTTTTTGCAAAGCTTCCTGTACCATTTCAGCTTTAAGCTTCTCTTCAATATACATTTTTTTAAGTCGACGGTTCTCCTCTTCAAGCGCTTTCATGCGAGCCATAAGTGATGTATCCATACCACCATATTTTGAACGCCATTTGTAAAAGGTTGATTTACCAATATTATGCTCTCTGCATAAATCAGGCACAGG
>WFQC01000149.1 GCA_015487235.1 Alteromonadaceae bacterium | reverse complement strand
GTGGTAACCAGGCACAAGCGGAACTTGCGCTTTTTCCATGATATTTTTAGCCGCTGATTTTGAACCCATTGCTTCAATAGCTGCAACCGGTGGGCCAATAAAAACAATACCAGCATCGGCACAAGCACGGCAAAAATCAGCATTTTCAGAACGAAAACCATAACCGGGGTGAATAGCCTGCGCGCCAGTACGTTTAGCGGCAGCTAATACTTTATCAGCACATAAGTAGCTTTCTCGCGACGGAGAACCGCCCAAATAAATGGCTTCATCGGCCATGTGTACATGCAAAGCATCCGCATCGGCATCAGAGTAAACCGCAACAGTGGCAATGCCCATTTTTTTGGCGGTTTTGATCACGCGACAGGCAATTTCACCACGATTGGCGATCAAAATTTTAGTAAACATTGTGGTATTCGTATTTGTTGACATGATTAACTATTTCTCGCTTGCAGGTGAATGTAGTGCTTGCTGCCATGCTGGGCTGCGCTTTTCAAAGAAAGCACTTAAACCTTCTTGGCCTTCTGCTGATACGCGTAAACGCGCTATGCGTTCACTGGTATCTGTTAATAAAGTTTTGTCTATTTTTTGATAAGCAACGTCAAAGGCTAATTGCTTAGCGGCTTGCACAGCTTTAGGGCCATTGCTAAGCAAGGTGTTTATCATTGTGCTAACGCTATGATCTAATGCGTCGGGTTCAACGACCTCGTCAACCAGCCCCAGTTGTTGGGCTTTATCAGCAAAAAAACGTTCAGCGGTCTGAAAATAGCGGCGACAGGCTTTTAAACCTATAGCATTTACGACATAAGGGCTAATAGTGGCAGGAATTAAGCCTAATTTTACTTCACTTAAGCAAAAGCTGGCTTTATTACTGGCTATAACAATATCGCAACAACTGGCCAAGCCAACAGCACCACCAAAGGCTGTACCTTGAATTTTAGCAATAGTAGGTTGGGGTAAAAAATTAAGTGCGTAAAGCATTTCAGCTAATAGGTTGGCATCGTTTAAATTATCTTCATAAGAATAACTTGCCATACGCTTCATCCAACCTAAATCAGCACCCGCAGAAAAGCTTTTGCCTGTTGAGGCTAATACCATCACTTTTATGTCGTCTCGTTGTGCAATTTCGGTAAATAATCGTTTAAGTTCTGCAATTATTTCATCGTCAAAAGCATTATGTTTGTCAGAATTATTCAGTGTTACGGTTGCTACACCTTGTGCCGATACTGCAAATAAAACTTTATTAGTTGCCATTATTTTTGCTCTCGCTTACATTCTGAAAATACCAAATTTAGTTTCCTCAATTGGCTTATTGAGTGCAGCCGAAATCGCTAAACCTAACACTTGGCGTGTTTCTGCTGGATCAATGATGCCGTCATCCCATAAACGGGCAGAAGCATAATAAGGGTGACCTTGGTGTTCGTAGTCATCAATAATTGGCTTTTTAAACGCTTCTTCTTCGGCTTTACTCCATGTTTCTCCTAGTTTTTCTTTTTTATCACGGGTTACTTGCGCCATTACGCCTGCTGCTTGCTCGCCACCCATAACAGATATACGGGCATTAGGCCACATAAATAAGAAACGAGGATCATACGCGCGTCCACACATACCGTAATTACCTGCGCCAAAGCTACCACCAATTAATACGGTAAATTTAGGTACTTGTGCGGTTGCAACGGCGGTAACCATTTTAGCACCATGTTTGGCTATGCCACCGGCTTCATACTGTTGACCGACCATAAAGCCAGTGATGTTTTGTAAAAAGATCAAGGGAATTTTACGCGCGGAACAAAGCTCAATAAAGTGAGTGCCTTTTAAGGCTGATTCACCAAAGAGCACGCCATTATTGGCAACAATACCTACGGGATAACCATAAATATGCGCAAACCCACAAACGAGGGTTGTGCCGTATAAGGCCTTAAATTCATCAAAATTACTGTTATCAACAATTCGAGCAATAATTTCTCTTACATCATAAGGTTGGCGAGGATCTTTAGGAATAATACCGTAAATTTCTTGGCTGTCATAAGCGGGCTCTGTAACTTCTTGGATATTAAGTTGCATCGGTTTGACGCGATTTAAATTTTTAATGGCTTGGCGAGCAAGTGCTAAGGCGTGGTGATCATTTTGAGCATAATGATCGGTAACCCCAGAAGTCCGGCAGTGTACATCGGCACCCCCTAAATCTTCAGCACTGACTACTTCGCCCGTTGCTGCTTTTACTAAAGGAGGCCCAGCTAAAAAGATAGTACCTTGCTCTTTTACAATTATTGATTCGTCCGCCATGGCTGGTACATAAGCACCTCCAGCGGTACAAGAACCCATAACAACAGCAATTTGAGGAATATTTTGAGCTGACATATTGGCTTGGTTAAAGAAAATACGGCCAAAATGTTCTTTGTCTGGAAAAACATCGTCTTGATTAGGTAAGTTAGCGCCACCAGAATCGACTAAATAAATACAAGGCAGGTTATTTTCTTGTGCGATGGCTTGCGCTCTAAGGTGCTTTTTAACCGTTAATGGATAATAAGTGCCTCCTTTAACGGTAGCGTCATTGGCAACAATAACGCATTCTTGGCCGCCAACACGGCCAATACCGGTAATAATACCAGCACTAGGAACATTATCAGGATATACCTCATAGGCGGCAAATTGTGATAACTCTAAAAAAGGAGAACCAGCATCAAGCAGGGCATTCACACGATCTCGAGGGAGTAATTTTCCGCGAGATAAATGGCGTTGACGACTTTTTTCACCACCGCCTTGTTTAATAATATCGAGCTTTTGCTGCAAGTCATCAACTTGTTGTTGCATGTGCGCGGCATTTTCAATAAATTCAGGGCTGCGCGGATTAATTTTTGAGATTATTTTAGCCACAGGTAAACCTTTTATGTTTTCTTTATTTTTTACATTAGCTTAACTGTTTTAGTTCAAACTAATATCGCTTAAAAAAAGATGCTGAAACACGTTCAGCACAACGATTTATTTAGCTGAGTTATTTAGATTCGTTAAATAACTCTCGACCGATTAACATACGGCGAATTTCTGAAGTACCTGCGCCAATTTCATATAATTTAGCGTCGCGTAATAAGCGACCGGCAGGAAATTCGTTGATATAACCATTGCCACCTAATAGCTGAATAGCATCAAGTGCCATTTTGGTCGCTAATTCAGCAGAATATAAAATAACTGCAGCAGCATCTTTACGAGTAGTTTCACCACGATCACACGCTTGAGCTACAGTATAAGCATAAGATTTTGCTGCATTCATTTGAGTGTACATATCTGCGACTTTGCCTTGTACTAGCTGAAATTCGCCAATTGATTGGCCAAATTGCTTTCTGTCGTGAATATAAGGTACAACTAAATCCATGCAAGCATCCATAATGCCTAAAGGGCCACCCGATAAGACTACGCGCTCGTAATCTAGTCCCGACATTAATACACGTACCCCTTTACCTTCTTCACCAAGAATATTTTCTACAGGTACTTCACAATCTTCAAAAACTAATTCACAAGTATTTGAACCCCGCATACCTAATTTGTCGAGTTTTTGATGACGACTAAAACCAGGAAAATCACGTTCAATAATAAAAGCCGTAATACCTTTTGAGCCTGCATGTATATCGGTTTTCGCATAAACAACATAAACATTGGCATCAGGGCCATTGGTGATCCACATTTTGTTACCGTTTAAAATATATTTGTCACCTTTTTTATCGGCACGTAATTTCATGCTTACGACATCAGAGCCAGCATTCGGTTCGCTCATTGCTAAGGCGCCAATATGTTCGCCAGCGCAAAGTTTAGGTAAATATTTTAACTTTTGTTCGTGAGTACCATTTTTGCGTAACTGGTTTAAACATAAGTTAGACATTGCTCCATAACTTAAACCTACCGAGGCAGATGCTCGGCTAATTTCTTGCATTGCGACAATATGTTCTAAATAACCTAAGCCACTGCCGCCGTATTCTTCTTCAACGGTCATGCCTAATAGCCCCATGTCGCCAAACTTACGCCATAAGTCATGAGGAAATTCATTATCAATATCAATTTGTGCGGCACGTGGTGCTATTTCATCACGGGCAAACGCATTGACTTGATCGCGGATCATGTCGACGGTTTCGCCTAAATTAAAGTTAAGTGAGCTAAAAGTTGAAATCATGGCAAATCCTATCATTATTTTTTATCAGCAGCCGTTACGTCTAAAGCGGCTAGGGTTTTTAAACAATTTTTTTCTAAATCATCAAGTTCTAACATTACAGCTTCAATATCTTGTAATTGTTGTTGTAAATCGAATTTTTTCTGCGCAATTAACTCCATCATGGTGGCTAATTGTTTTGCACTACTTTTATCGGCATCGTAAAGCTCAAATAAACGTCCTGTTTCAGCAAGAGAAAACCCAAGGCGTTTACCTCGTAGAATTAACTTTAGTCTAACTCTGTCTCTTTGGTTATAAATACGCGTTTGTCCTTTACGAGTCGGTTTAAGCAAACCTTGATCTTCATAAAAACGGATACTACGGGTGGTAATATCAAATTCTTTTGATAAATCACCAATAGAGTAAGTTTCTTGTTTTGTACTGGTATCTTTGCTCATAGTTTAGTCATGATGCGAGTAGTTTATTCTTACTACAACCTTACATGAAGTTTACGTAAACGTAAAGTTTGAGTTGTTAGTACTTTTGTCCTAGTCTTTTTATGCATTGTATCGATGAGCTTACAGTTAACAACATAGAGTGCATTTATTTCGTTACACTTTGGATTGGTCTTAGTACTAAAGTTTACGTTGGCGTAAACGTTAAATTGAGTTAATCTTGACTTATTTATTGTGATAAAAACTTATACATATATTTTTGGTATTTTTGGGAGTGTTCTATGTCTAATCTTGATCCTATCGTAATTGTTTCAGCTGTAAGAACACCTATGGGTGGCTTTATGGGCTGTTTAGCCGATGTTAGTGCACCACAATTAGGAGCGTCTGCTATTAGTGCTGCCGTTGAAAAAGCCAAGGTGGGCAAAGATCAAATTGATGAATTAATTATGGGCTGTGTTTTACCTGCGGGATTAAAACAAGCGCCGGCAAGACAAGCCGCATTAGCGGCTGATTTAGCCTTATCAACTGTTTGTACCACCATTAATAAAGTGTGTGGCTCAGGAATGAAAGCGGCTATGCAAGCCCATGATGCTTTATTAGCGGGTTCAATCGAGGTTGCTGTTGCTGGCGGTATGGAAAGCATGAGCAATGCACCTTATATTTTACCTAAAGCACGTTCAGGTATGCGTATGGGGCACGGCCAAGTACTTGATCATATGATGTTAGATGGTTTAGAAAATGCTTATGATGGCATTTCAATGGGCTGTTTTGCTCAACAAACCGCCGATGAAACGGGTTTTACGCGTGAAGCTATGGATGAATTTGCTATACGCTCTTTAGAGCGAGCAAATAATGCAATTAATCAGGGTGATTTTAAAAATGAAATTACCCCGATCACCGTGAAAACTCGTCGCAGTGAAGTAACCATTGATACGGATGAGCAACCAGGTAATGCTCGTCCTGATAAAATTCCATCGCTTCGTCCAGCCTTTAAAAAAGACGGTACTATTACTGCGGCTAATTCGAGTTCAATTTCTGATGGCGCGGCAGCTTTGGTGATGATGAAACTGTCTGAAGCACAAAAAAGAGGTTTAACGCCACTTTGTAAAGTTGTTGCGCATGCTACACATGCTCAAAAGCCAGAAGAATTTACGGTAGCACCTGTTGGCGCAATGACGAAGTTACTCGATAAAGCGGGCTGGACAACCGATGAGGTTGACTTATTTGAAATTAATGAAGCCTTTGCCATGGTCACTATGCTTGCCATAAAAAATATGTCGTTAGATATTAATAAAGTTAATGTTAATGGCGGAGCTTGTGCTTTAGGTCACCCTCTAGGAGCCAGTGGTGCTCGCATTATGGTGACACTTATTCATGCGCTTAAAAATAGAGGCCTATCAAAAGGTGTTGCTTCGCTTTGTATTGGTGGTGGTGAAGCAACTGCCATTGCGGTTGAAATGTTGTAATTAAACCTCTTAGATGCTGAATTTATTTCAGCATCTTGTACTTATTTTAAAATAACTTGGGGAAGTTAGTAGTGAATTTTGATTTAACAGAAGATCAGCAAATGTTTGCTGATACCGCAAAGCAATTTAGTGATGCTGAATTTTTACCTTATGCAGCCAAATGGGATCAAGAACATATTTTTCCTAAAGAAGTTATTGCTAAGGCGGGAACGTTAGGCTTTTGTGGTTTATATACCCCTGAAGAGGCTGGTGGTTTAGGGCTAAGTCGTTTAGATGCCTCTATTATTTTTGAGCAACTTGCCATGGGCTGCACAACAACTACCGCAATGATGACTATTCATAATATGGCAACATGGATGATTGCAACATGGGGCAGTGATGAGGTAAAAGCGACTTGGTGTCCGTCATTAGTTATGGGTGAAAAACTTGCTTCTTATTGTTTAACTGAACCGGGGTCAGGTTCAGATGCCGCTGCACTTAGAACAACAGCCAAAAAAGACGGCGATCATTATATTATCAACGGTTCTAAAATGTTTATCTCAGGAGCAGGTGAAACTGATGTGCTTGTAGTGATGGCAAGAACCGGTGAAGCTGGTGCTAAAGGGATATCGGCTATTGCAATCCCCGCTGATCTTGACGGCATTGTTTATGGTAAAGCAGAAGAAAAACTAGGCTGGAATGCTCAACCTACACGCCTTATTACCTTTGATAATGTCAAGGTTCCAGTAAATAACCTATTAGGGCAAGAAGGCGAAGGTTTCAAAATAGCAATGAAAGGGCTTGACGGTGGTCGTATTAATATTGCAACTTGCTCTATTGGTACCGCTCAACAAGCGTTAAATACCGCTATTGCTTATATGCAAGAGCGTGAGCAATTTGGTAAGCCTATTGCCGCTTTTCAAGGGTTACAATTTAAATTAGCTGATATGGCGACAGAATTAGTGGCAGCACGACAATTAGTGCGCTTGGCCGCTTATAAATTAGACCAAAATGATGCTGAAAAAACCGCTTATTGTGCCATGGCAAAACGTTTTGCTACCGATATCGGTTTTCAAGTATGTGATGCCGCATTACAAATTCATGGTGGCTATGGTTATATTAAAGAGTATCCATTAGAGCGTCATTTTAGAGATGTACGTGTTCATCAAATTTTAGAAGGCACTAATGAGATTATGCGTGTTATTATTGCTCGTCGCTTATTAACAGAAAGTGCAGGCCAACTTTTATAGGACAGTATTATGACTGATGTAGTACTTTTTCAAGAGTTAACCGCTAACAATGGTAAAAAAATTGCTATAGCAACATTAAATTCACCACGTTCGCTAAACGCTTTAAGTGGAGATATGATAGATGCGTTATATCCTCAGCTGATAAAATGGCATCAAGATAACGATATTGCGGTGGTTTTCTTACAAGGCGCAGGAGAAAAAGCTTTTTGTGCTGGCGGTGATATTGTTCATTTATACAATGAAATGAAAGCGCATGTAGGTGAATATGCTCCTGCTATAGAAGAATATTTCACCAAAGAGTATCAATTAGACTACCTTATTCACACCTTTAACAAACCTTTTATTGTTTGGGGCAATGGTATTGTGATGGGCGGTGGTTTAGGCATGATGGTTGGCGCAAGCCATCGCGTGGTAACTGAAAACTCTCGTATTGCTATGCCTGAAATTAGCATAGGTCTATATCCTGATGTTGGTGGCACACGTTTTTTAAATAATATGCCAGACGCTTGTGGCTTATTTTTAGGTTTAACAGGCGCATCTATTAATGCAGCTGATGCTAAATACAGCAAATTAGCCGACTTTTTTATATTAAGTGAGAAAAAAGCCGACTTTATAGCACAACTTAAAGAGATAAATTGGGGCGACACCATAGCATTAAACCATGAAAAGCTTTCTGCGTTAATGCGTGAAGAAGAATTAATGTCAAATACTAAGCTGCCGATGTCGCAATTAAAAGCACAAAAGGGTTTAATAAATAATGTTATGAACCATGAAAATCTTATCGACATTGTTGACGCTATTCTCAATGTTGATACTGATGATAAATGGTTTGCAAGAGCACAAAAATCTTTACAACATGGTAGCGCATTAAGTGCTTGTTTAGTTTATCGTCAGCTTAATGAAGGTAAAAACTTATCGCTAGCAGACTGTTTTCGCCTTGAACTTAACCTTTCCGTAAAATGTGGAAAGTATGGCGAATTTGTAGAAGGTGTACGCGCCTTGTTAATTGATAAAGATAACAAGCCACAGTGGAAATTTAACAGTGTCAAAGAAGTTGATGAAGATGTTATTGATTGGTTTTTTAAATCAAAATGGTCAGCACAAGATCACCCTTTAGCTGCATTAGGTAAATAGCCTAATCATTTTATAAAGGGTTACTTACTTTGCGACTTACTTTACGACAAGTTTTGTGACAAAACGTATTTTATTATAGATGGGGAAAGTATCATGGCAAAAATTGCATTTATTGGTTTAGGAAATATGGGTGGCCCAATGGCGACCAATTTAGTGAAAGCGGGTCATCAAGTGTGTGTGTTTGACCTATCAGCACAAGCCGTAGCTCAGGTTGTTGAACAGGGCGCCTCTACGAAAAATAGTGCGAGTGAATGCGTAAAAGAGGCTGAGTTTGTTATTTCTATGTTACCTGCGGGGAAGCATGTTGAAGCCGTTTATTTAGCACCAGATACTGGCCTCATTAATGATATTACACAAGGGGCAACCGTTATCGATTCATCAACTATTGATGCTGCTACTTCACAAAAAGTCGCAAAAGCTTTAGCTGAAAAAGGAATTAATTTTGTTGATGCACCTGTTTCAGGGGGCGTTGGTGGTGCACTTGCAGGTACATTGAGCTTTATGGTTGGTGGTAGTGATGCTGAATTTAACCGCGTTAAACCAATATTAGAAAATATGGGGAAAAATATTTTCCATGCTGGTGAACATGGTGCAGGGCAAATAGCTAAAGTGTGTAATAATATGTTGTTATCAGTGCTTATGGTTGGTACTAGTGAAGCGTTACAACTAGGTATTGCTAATGGACTCGATCCTAAAGTGCTTTCTAATATTATGAGCAAAAGCTCGGGTAGTAATTGGACTTTAGATGTTTATAACCCTTGCCCTAATGTTATGGATAACGTGCCCTCATCAAATAATTACCAAGGTGGGTTTATGGTTGATTTAATGGCGAAAGATCTTGGCTTAGCTATGGACACTGCTGTAAATAGCCAATCATCAACGCCAATGGGGGCTTTAGCTCGGAGTTTATTTGCTATGCATGCTGCTAAAGGCAATGGCTCAAAAGATTTTTCAAGTATCTTTAATTTGTTTAATAAAGAAAACTAATTTAAAACTCAATTCAAAACTTATTGATTAAGAAAAACGATTATGAATTTACAAGATAAAGTTATTGTTATAACAGGAGGCGGTCAAGGTTTAGGTCGCACTATGGCGGTTAATTTTGCCAAAGAAGGCGCAAAACTAGCCTTAATTGATCTAAATGAAGCATTATTAAAAGAAACAACAGCTTTGATCGAAGCTGCAGGATCAACAGCCAAGTATTATATTGCTAACGTCGCTAAAGAAGACCAAGTAGAGCAAACCTTTGCCCAAATCAATCAAGATTTTAATGGCTTTGATGGTTTAGTGAACAATGCCGGTATTTTGCGTGATGCCATGTTTGTTAAAGCAAAAGATGGAACCGTGATAAAAAAAATGTCACTAGAGCAATTTCAATCAGTGATTGATGTTAATTTAACAGGTGTTTTTTTATGTGGCAGAGAAGCCGCTGTGCATATGATTGAAAATAAGCGACAAGGGGTGATCATTAATATGTCATCTATTGCGCGAGGTGGTAATATTGGTCAAACCAACTATGCTGCTGCCAAAGCTGGCGTTGTCGCTATGACCGTAACGTGGGCAAGAGAACTTGGTCGTCATGGTATTCGTGTTGGAGCAATCGCTCCTGGTGTTATTCGTACCGCAATGACAGATGCGATGAAGCCTGAAATGCGTGATCGTTTAGAAAAAATGAAGCCAGTGGGTCGTCTCGGTGAAGCCGATGAAATAGCACATACCGCCAAGTATATTTTTGAAAATGACTTTTTTACGGGACGCGTTATTGAAATTGATGGTGGTCTTTGCATGTGATGTTTATCACTGTAACAGCGTAAATACTACATTTAAAGGCGAGCATAGCTCGTCTTTTCTCCATCTTTAAGATGTTTTTTAGGTATAAGGTTACAGAATTATTTAATGTAATTGATATAAACAGGAAGTCTATGAACAAAGCGTTATTTTTAGATCGAGACGGTATTATCAACATCGATCATGGCTATGTATATAAAAAAGAAGATTTTGAATTTGTTGATGGCATTTTTGAGTTGTGTCAAATAGCCATAAAGCAAAATTATCAAATTATTGTGATCACCAATCAAGCAGGTATCGCTCGAGGTTATTATAGCCAAGCCGATTTTTTAGCTTTAACCGAGTGGATGAAAGATGTTTTTCAACAACATCATATTACAATAACTGATGTTTTTTATTGTCCTCATCATCCAACAAGTGGTGTTAATGAATATAAAAAAGTTTGTCATTGCCGCAAGCCAGCACCTGAAATGATTTTAAAGGCTAAACAAAAACATCAAATTACCTTAAAAGACAGTATTTTTATTGGCGATAAAGAATCTGACATGATTGCGGCTAAAAATGCAGGAGTAGCAACGCGTATTTTAGTGAGTAGTCAATACGACCAAACAAGTGTTTATGCCACACAAAGTGTAAAGACCGTTAAAGAAGCGATAAAACACCTTAATAATTGAGTGTTTTTTAAGCGTTTAATGCTTTTTTATAAATAAATTTAAATAAAGTGTTCTTAAGGGTTGACCTGAAGCTAAAAATGTCTAAAATGCGCATCCAGTTTCCAAGGGCAACCCAAGAGACTATTACCTACAGGATGTAGGGTATTAAGCAAACGCAGGAGCAGTTTACTGATTTGATAAGTTTAGTCAGCGTAAGGGCTGGTTAACCCCCGAAGAAAACTTGCCATAATGTGGTAAAGATTTTCAAAAAAGGGTTGACATCAAAACAGGGGGGCGTATGATACGCATCCTGCT